>JANNWW010000131.1:0-11539 GCA_031409255.1 Crocinitomicaceae bacterium | reverse complement strand
CATTTGTATTTTTTACCTGGCTTTTCGCAAGATGTATTGTTCAATGTGAAAGTTGTAAACAAAACTACTGGAAAGAAAGAACCGGGCGCAAACTTGAAGGTATACGATGGTGCTTCTGTTGTATTAACTCAGGTTGTTCCAAATTCTGGACAATCTGTTTTAAGTTTAAAGCCAGGTAAAAAATACAAATGTGAAGTTACAAAAGAAGGAAAAGTTACCCGATTTTTCTTTATTGATGTAACGAATGTGAACGACGAATTAACTCAAGGTGACGGGGTTGGTGGAGAAGCTGAAGTAAGTATTTTCGACAAAGACCCAAAAATTGATTACAGCTATATTGAAACAAATCCGTTTACAGTTTTCTCTTTTGATGGAAGCAATCCAAATTTGAAGTATGACCAAGCTATGGCTTCAAAAATGGCTGAAAAGATTGAGAAAATCACTTCTGAAGGAGCAAATAAGCAAAAAGAAATAGATGCAAATTACACCAAACTAGTAGCTGAAGCAGACGGAATGTATTCGTTGAAAAAAAATGAAGAAGCCCTTAAAAAATATGAAGCCGCAAGCTTATTAAAACCAACAGAACCGCATCCAATTCAACGAATAAACGAAATTTCAGCAATCCTCAAAGCACAAAAAGAAGGCAACTTGGCAAATGCGCAAAAAGACGAAGAATATAATTTATTAGTGAAATCGGGTGATGCATTGCGAGATCAGAAAAAATACGACGAAGCTATTTCAAAATATACGGAAGCACTTTCAAAAAAGCCAGAACAATATCCGAAAGATCAAATTGAAGCGTGTAAAACTTTAAAAGAAAATTTAGCAAAAGCAGAAGAAATAGAGAAGAATTATCAGGCGGCAATGTCGACAGCTCAAATATTTATTGGACAAAAATCGTGGTCTGCAGCGCGTGACAAATACAAAGAAGCATTAAAAATCAAACCTGCTGATCCGGTTGCTACGCAAAAATTAGCAGATGTAATGATCAAGTTGGAAGATCAAAAGAAAGATCAAGACAAGAAAAAAATATTCCAACAATTATCTGATGAGGGTGATGCCTTATTGGCACAAGAGAAATATGCTGAGGCAAAAGTTAAATATACGGAAGCCCTAAAAATTGAATCTGCATCTACGTATGTGAATGAAAAGTTGAAAGAGGTGAATGCAAAACTTGCAGAAATTGAAGCTGTAAACGCTAAAAAAATTCAAATCGAGAAACTTTTAGCTGAAGCAAACACGGCTAGTGCAGCAAAACTATATCCGGCTGCAAAAATAAAATTCGAAGAAGTATTAAAGTTAGATCCTACAAATGCAGAAGCAAAAGCAGGAATTGAACTTGTTAATCAGAAAATTGCTGATGAAAAGGCAAATGCAGATAAAATTACGCAAGTAAAGAAATTGGTAATTGAAGGCGATGTGTTCGCTAAAACAAACAAAAACACAGAAGCAAAAGCAAAATATGAAGAAGCGCAGAAATTAATTCCTGATCCGCTTGTTCAAGCAAAAATTGATGCAATTGATTTGAAATTAAAATCAGATGCCGAAAAATTGGCTAACCTCGATAAATTTAAAGCAGTTATTAAAGAAGGTGATGATTTTCTTACCGCCGCTAAACTTGAAGAAGCAAAAGCAAAATACACGGAAGCGCAAACTTTGGACCCAAATTCAGCAATTCCAAAAGCAAAACTTATAGAAGTTCAAAAGAAAATAGATGCATTGGCTGCCGAAGGAGAAAAAGCGAAAAAATACCAAGCAGCTTTCGATGCTGGAAATCTAGCTTTTACAAACAATGATTTGCCCACTGCAAAAGTGAAATTTATTGAAGCAACAACGCTCGACAATACAAAACAAGAAGCGAAAGATAAATTAGCTGAGGTGACAAAATTATTAGCCGATGGTGCCGCTGCTGAAGCAAACAAGAAAAAATACAACGATGCAATGAAAGCTGGCGATGAATTCGTTGCAACAAAAAAATATGCTGAAGCATTAGCTAAATACAAAGAAGCGCAACTTGCAGATGCAAAGCAATCGCTTCCAGCTCAAAAAGTAACTGAAGTTGAAGCTTTAATTGCTTCAGATGGAAAAGCAAAACAAATTTCGGCGTTCTTGGTTGCTGGTGAAGCAGCGTTAATTAAGAAAGACTATGCAACTGCTAAAGCAAAATTCAGTGAAGTATTAACTTTAGATAACACCAATTTGACGGCTCAAACTAGACTTGCTGAAATAACAAAAATTGAGGGGGAATTAGCTGGAGTAGCAGAGAAAAAACTGAAAATCGATAAATTAATTCAAGAAGGAAATACTCTTATTTCGAGTAATTCTTTGGAAAATGCAAAAACGAAATTCAATGAAGTAATAGCAATTGATGCTTCTAACTCAATTGCAATTCAAAAAATTAAAGAGATTGATGCAAAAATAGCACTAGATATTGCAAATTCTGAAAAAGCAGTCAAATACAAAGCTGCTTTTGATGCAGGAAACCAAGCAATTACAGCAAATGATTTTGCTGCTGCAAAAGTAAAATTTACAGAGGCAATTTCTATTGATAATTCGAAACAAGAGGCGAAAGACAAGCTAACTGAAGTAAATAAAAAATTAGGTGATGCCGCAAACGCAGAAGCTCAGAAACTTAAATATGACGCTGCAATGCTCTCTGGGAATGAATTATTGAAAGCCGACAAATTAACTGAAGCCAAAGCGAAGTTTTTAGAAGCTCAAAAAGCAGATCCTACTCAAAATTTGCCGGGTGAAAAACTAAAAGAAATTGAAGACAAATTACTTTCAAATCAAAAAGTAAAACAAATTGAAAGTTTAATTAATGAAGGCAATTCAAGTCTTAGTAAAAAAGAGTATGCTGGAGCTAAAGCTAAGTTTCAGTCTGTTTTAACGCTCGACCCATCAAACGCTATTGCGCAAGCAAAATTAGCTGAAATTTCGGAAGCAGAATTGGCCGGAAAATCTGCTCAAGATAAAGAACTGAAAATTAAAGCACTTATTTTAGAAGGCGATGCAGCTCTTAAAACTGCAGATATTGCAACTGCAAAATCGAAATATGGCGAAGTAATTTCGATTGATCCGAACAATGCAATTGCGAAAAGTAAATTAGATGAAATTACTCGTCTTGAAAACACCAATAAGTCAGCACAAGCAAAAAAACAGCAAATAGATCAACTAATTACTGAAGGAAACAAAGCTTTAGTTGCAAACGATTTAACTGCTGCAAAAGGTAAATTCAATCAAGTTTTAGCTTTAGACGATATCAATAACACAGCAAAAGAAAAACTGACTTTAATTCTTGAAATGGAACGCGACGCGTTGAATAATTCAGCAAACGACGCCAAGTTTAATAGTGCAGTAGCTAACGGTGATCAACTAATGGTGCAACAAAAGTTTTTGGAAGCCATGAAAGCATACGAAGAAGCTTTAGTAATAAAAAATGACGCTGCAGTTGTTGCGAAAAGAGACGATGCGCGAGCTAATGCTGAAAAAATGGATGATGGAGCGCGACAATATCAAAAGATAATTGATGCTGGTCTGAAAGCAATTAACGAAAAAGATTATGTTCGCGCAAAAGATATGTTCAATAGAGCAATTGCTTACGACAAAGAATTAAAGAAAAACGATCCGCTTCCAAAACAAAAATTAGCGGAAATTGAGGATTTAATTAAGCAAGACGCCCGAGAGAAAGAAATCTTAGCAGCATTCACGAAAAAAATGGCTGAAGGAGAAACTTTGGCAAAAGCAAGTAAATACAAAGAAGCAATTGTAGCATTTGAAGCAGCAAAAGTTATCAAATCAAATGAAACACTTCCTGATACGCGTATTGCTGAGATGAATGAAAAATTGAAAGCTCCGCTTGTTGACCCCGCGGCAGAGATAGAGAAAAAATACAACGAACTAATGACAGCTGGAAACTCGGCTGCCAGTTCAAAAAACTACGTTGAAGCACTTTCGAAATACAATTCTGCACTAACAGTTAAACCTGGCGATGTGCTTGCTCAAGAAAAAATTCGAGAAATCAACAACTTACAAAAAGCAACAATTGAAAACGAGAAAAAAAGAGCAGAAATAGCACGTTTACAACTAGAGGCTGATGCACTATTCAAATTGAAAGACTTTTCGAAAGCAAAACCAATTTACGAAAAAATATTAGTTCTTGAATCAACCCATCCACACTCATTAAAAAGAGTTGCTGAATGCGATGCAGAGATGAAAAAACAGAGCAGTGGCGACGAAGCTTACAATAGTTTAGTTTCAAAAGCTGATAAAAAATTCGATGAAACTAATTATTCAAGAGCAAAAGAAATTTATTTAAAAGCTCTTGCTTTTAGACCGAATGACGATTACCCCAAACGTAGAATCAAAGAAATTGACAATTTATTGAATCCGCCTGTAGTTGCAAACACAGCAGTTGTTCCAACAGTTTCAAAAACTCAAACTCCTGGTACAGTTACGCTTGAAAACCCCGGAATTCCGACAACTGAAGACGATGCCGAAACGCGTTTACAAAGCGCAAACGACAAGCGTAAAACGCGTAAATATTTCAGAGCAAGTGATATTGAGGACCGAGCTTCGAAACAAAACAAAAAATTATCAGACGACCAAGTAGACAATGCCTACGATGCAGATTCATTGTTGTACAATACAAAAGTGAAAACAGATGAGTTCAACAAAGAATCAGACAAGTTAAGAGTTGGAAATGACGACATTTTGAAAAAAGTGAACGACACCATCGGAATGTCTTCAAAAGATTTAAACAACATTGAAAGTTTTGAAATAAAAACAAATCAAGAACAATATGCAATTCTAAAAGAAACACAAGATAAACAAAACAATTCATTAGATATTCAAGCTGTTGACAATGCCAAATTGATGGAAGAAAAACGTTTAGAAAAAAATGTGCTCGAAAATGAAATCAGCACAAACGACTATTCGATTAATAAGGAAGATGATTTAAAATTGACTGAAAAGAAAATTGAATTATCGAAAGTAGATTTAGACAACTACGAAGAACGCAAAAAAGAAGAAGATAAAGTTCGTTTTGCAGAGAAAGCATATTCTGAAACCGATGTAGTTTACCAAGATAAAGAGAAAGTGAATTTAGAAAATCACGAAGCTGAAATGGTAGATATGCGTCAGACAATTGATGAAATTAACCGCAAAGAAAACTCAAATGCTCCAGCAAATAAGGAACTCATTTTAGTAAAAGAAAGTGAATACACGAATAGTTCAACTTTAATATCCGAAAACAGAGAACTCACGATCGATAAAAATTCTGCAACGTTTAGATCTACAGAAGAAGAACAAGAAGAGCGTGGAAAAAACGAAGTTGCATACAACGAAGCGAATAACACGGAATTAGTAGTTAAAACTGAAGTAGTAGCACAATCAGATAGAGAAAGCTACAATGAGTTGTATCAAAAAACGTTCGAAAACAAAGAAAAAATTACAAATACTGAAATACGAAGAGAGAAATACGAAGAGCTTCCGAGTATTGCTACAAAAGAAAACGCAGAGCGAGTAGAGGAAATTAAAACGGGAACTGGTTTAACAGATCAACGCAACGAGGTGAAATCTTCTAACTACCGTTCAGAAAATATTTCACTTAACGACAATACTGTTAAAAACACGACTAAAATAAGCGAAGAACAAAATTCAAAAGCAGTTGAAAACACATCGAAAATGAATGAAAAAACAACCGACTTTGCAATTAATACTGAACGTCAGAGTGTGAGTGAAAAAGACAAGCTTCAAACAAACCAAGCAACACTTGATAGTATTAATTCAGTGAAAATTGTAAACACTCCAGATGCTCCAAACGCACTTGGAAACACTTATCCTGAAGGAATTTCTGAAGATAAATTCGACAGATACGATGCTGAAGGTTTGTTAACCGCAGTTGTTACACGACGAATTGTTGTTATTTCAGGAAATGGAAATGAATACCAAAAAATTCAATCTTTGAACGGAATTACTTATCAAAAAAATGGTTCCCCAACAACTGAATATGTTTGGCAGAGAGAAGCTTCTGATCCGAAGTTGAAAAAAAATTAATCCTTTTAAAAAAGCAATGTGGGTAACTTTAACGAGTTGCCCTTTTTTGTTTGTACTATTCGAGTAAATTCGCTAAAAACTGGTTACATGAATGTTCATTTTATTGCAATTGGAGGAAGCGCAATGCACAATTTAGCAATCGCTTTGTCTCGAAAAGGAATCACTGTTTCAGGCTCAGATGATGAAATTTTTGAACCTTCACGCACACGACTCGAAAAACAAGGAATTCTTCCAACCGAAATTGGTTGGTTTACTGAAAAAATAACAAGCCAAATTTCTGCAGTAATACTCGGAATGCATGCCCGAGAAGACAATCCAGAACTACTGAAAGCAAAAGAATTAAACATTCCAATTTATTCTTACCCAGAATATTTATACGAACAAGCGAAAAACAAACACCGAATTGTAATTGGCGGAAGTCATGGAAAAACAACTATCACTTCCATGTTACTTCACGTAGTGAAAGCACTCTATCTGAACGTGGATTATATGGTTGGAGCACAGTTAGACGGCTATGATTGCATGGTGAAATTGACAGAAGATGCGCAATTCATGATTCTTGAAGGAGATGAATATTTGAGTTCACCAATAGATCGCCGACCAAAATTTCATCTCTACGCTCCAAATACTGCATTGATTTCTGGAATAGCTTGGGATCATATAAATGTGTTTCCAACATGGGAAAACTATATTGAACAGTTCGATTTATTTTGCGAAAAAATAACAGATAATGGAATTTTGATTTACAATTCGGAAGACCAAATAGTGAATCAAGTTGCTATACGCGCAAGTAATTCCCTTGTAAAAAAAGCTTACAACACGCCAATTTACAAAGTAGTTGAAAACGGAACGCTTCTCACACATGAAGGAAATAACTATTCACTGAAAATTTTCGGCGGACATAACCTTCAGAATTTAATGGGAGCCATGCGTTTAGCTGAATCGATGCATATTTCAAATCACGATTTTCTTTCAGCAATTGAAACGTTTACTGGAGCAGGAAAACGTTTACAAAAAGTTATCGAAAAGAATGATTTTACATTTTTTAAAGATTTTGCCCATTCGCCATCCAAATTAAAAGCTACAACGAAAGCTGTGAAGGAACAATTTGCAGATCGAAAAGTTATTGCTTGCATGGAATTACATACATTTTCTTCTTTGCGGAAAGATTTTTTACCGCTCTATAAAAACGCAATGGATGCTGCAGATGTTGCGTTAGTATATTTCAGTCTAGCTGTTTTAGAACATAAAAAACTTGAAACCTTATCTTTAGAAGAAGTGAAAAATCACTTTGGCGGAAATGTGATTGTTGTTAATGAAACAAAGGAGGTGCTTGATTTTATTCATTCTGAAATCACAAAAAACAGTGTTTTATTGATGATGTCTTCAGGGAATTTTGATGGAATAAACTATGAGGAACTTGGAGAAGAATTAAGTAAGAACGTAGAAGGGATTTCCTCGTAATTCGTAATTCGTAATTCTTAATTCTTAATTCTACATTTAAAAATCCTCGTTTTTGTTCACGTAGATTTGTCGCTGCGGAAAAGGAATTTTGATTTCGTAATGTCTGAATAAACGGTCTATTTCGAAGCGAATTTCACTTTTGTAATTGTTAATATCCCAACTGTGATCTGCCCAAAATATCAGTTCTAGTTGTAGACCATTTTCACCAAATTCGTATAAACGCACCATAATTTGTTCCGTTTTATTGACTTTAGGATGGGCCATAGCAGATTGTATCAAAATATCTTCGACCAATTTTGTGTTTGTTCCATAGGCAACATTTACATTAATTTTGAAACGTGAAAGTGTTGAACTATGACTCCAGTTTTCAATATATTCTTGCGTTAAACGCGCATTTGGAACAATTAATACATTTCCGTCGCGGGTTTCAATTTGAGTTGTACGCACATTTATTCGCAAAATTTTCGCTACAATAGATTCTTTCGTTTTACCATCGTGCATTTCAATAATATCGCCTACCCGAATACTTCCTTCAAAAAGTAGCACAAGACCTGAAAATAAATCCTTGAAAACATCCTGAATACCTAAACCTAAACCAACTAATAAAGCAGCAGAACCTCCTAAGAACAATGTTGGCTGCACATCTAATGCCCCCAAACAAAAGAAAAATGCAATTGTATAAACAATGTATTTGGCAACTTGCATGTAAACATACTCACGTCCTAGATCATAATCTTTGTCTTTTCGAAACTTTCTAGCCAAGAATAAACGCAACAAATTCAAAACTAATTTTGAACTAAAAATAATGATGACAACGCCAATTAAATTTTCAAAAGTGAAAACGAACCTAGAAGTATTGATGAATTTATATTCCAAAAATTGTTGAAACGAAACTTTGTTGTTATTTATTCGAAATGCATAAATAGAAAAAATTGCAGCAAGCGCATATACACTCTGACTAAACAGTCGTAAATAAGTAACCTGCTTCCCTTCTACTCTTATGTTAGCAGAATTCAAATATCTTTTCAATGAGCGGTGAATAATTCTTCTCAAAACCATTGCAATGAATACGATTATTCCAATTAAAATGATGTTCCACAAGCACACATCGTATGGCCCAAATTTGAAAAGTTTTGCTAACATAAATTTATAAAATCGTTCGTCCTAATTTTTCACCAATTAACATTTTTACTTGTTCACGGTAAACTAATTCTGCCAATAAACCATCAATCGTCTTCACATCAGAATCTTCAACGGTTTTCAATTCATTTTTTATATCTTCCAGATACCACAAAATGGTGCGTAATTTCAATCCATTAATTGCATCGTCAACCATTTTGAAAAGTTTGTCTACCTCAGTAAAAACTGAGATTTTATGCACAGTGAACCACTTCGGACTTAAAGTATGTTCCTCTGATTCAATGTCAGAAACGAATTTCACAATTTCCATATTCGAATGTCGAAGCCAAGCAGAAGCATAAAACAAGGTTCCAGAATCTAGTGCATCTCGCGATTCGCAATAAATTTGATTAAACAATTCGTAACGCGGAGCTAAATTGTCTTTTTCTAATTCGTGAATAATCCATTCAGCGGCACTTACTGTAACTTTCTGAATTTCTGAATTTTCACCAATGTGGTCAACGTTCACTGCATATGCGCCATATTTCACTAAAACACGAATCAATTCGTATTCTTCTCGCGTGTAAGGCAGTTTTTCTTCGGGAACAAATATTTGGCTTGACTTTTCCACCTCTGAACCAGTAAGTGAAGGGATTTCAGCTATTGCTGGTTCTCGCAATTCATTTGAAATTTGAACGCGCTTTGCTTTATTTAATTCTTCTAAAATGAGCGACTCATCTAATTCAAAATCTTTTGCAATTTCCTTCGCATACACCATTCGTGTAATAGAATCTGGAATTAGGGAAATTGATTTTACAATATTTCGAATAAGTTCTGCTCGTTTCAGTGGATCATTTCCGTTTTCAGCAAGGAGCATCGAAGTTTTAAAACGCACAAAATCTTGCGTGTTTTCCTTAATAAACTCCATAAACTCGATTGTAGATACTTTTTTAGAATACGAGTCTGGGTCGTCGCCATCTGGAAACAACACAATTTTCACATTCAATCCTTCTTCTAAAATTAGATCAATTCCACGAAATGAGGCTTTTATTCCGGCTGCATCGCCATCATACAAGATCGTAATATTGGTTGTGTATCTTTTAATTAAACGAATTTGTTCTTTGGTTAGGGAGGTTCCAGAAGATGCAACTGAATTGCTCACCCCAGCTTGATGCATTGAAATTACGTCGGTGTATCCTTCACACAAAAAGCAATTATCGTATTTAATAATATCGCCTTTAGCGAAATACAATCCGTATAAAATTTCGCTTTTGTTGTAAATAACGCTTTCAGGCGAATTGAAATACTTCGCCACTTTTTTGTCTGTAAAAAGTGTTCTACCTCCAAAACCCAACACCCGACCTGAAACAGAATGTATTGGAAACATAACCCGACCGCGAAAGAAATCAAAATTTCTATCGTCTTTAGATTTCACTAAACCAACTGTTTTTAAATAGTCTAAGTTGTATCCTTTTTTTATTGCTTCGTCAGTGAAAGCGGTCCCCGTATTCAAACAATAGCCCAATTCAAACTTCTTGATAATATCCATTCGAAAACCACGCTCTTCAAAATAAGACAAGCCAACTGCTTTTCCCTCTAGAGTTTCGTGCATTGTTTCCATGAAGTACTTTCTTGCATAATCGTTTATAATGTATAAACTTTCGCGTTCGGAAATGGCAGCTTGTTCTTCTGGAGTTTGTTCTTTTTCTTCGGGAATTAAGACGTTGTATTTTCCTGCCAACCAGCGCAATGCTTCCGGATAACTGTAGTGTTCTTTTTCCATCAGGAAAGTAACAACTGAGCCGCCTTTTCCAGATGAAAAGCATTTGAAAATTTGTTTTGCAGGCGAAACCATAAATGATGGCGTGCGTTCATCAACGAAGGGCGACAATCCTTTGAGATTACTTCCAGAGCGTTTCAGATTCACAAATTCACCAATAACCTCCTCAATTCGAGAAGTTTGCATTATTTCGTCAATTATATGTGGTGGAATTTTTGCCACCTATTATTTCTCTTTCGAATAATCAATTTCTTGAATCACTTTTCCTTGTTCATCATAGAATTTCCAAAGTCCAGATTGCTTGTCGTTTGAATATTCACCATTGTAGCGCATAGCTCCATTCGGGAAACGCACAAAAGTAAAACCTTGTTTGTTTCCATTTGAATATTCGGTCATTGACATTTCGACACCATTTTCAGCATAAAGAAACCATCTTCCGTTTCGATCGCCATTTTTTAATTGCGAACCTTGCATTTTTATGGCTTTCCGTCCGGGGTAATATTCTGTATAAACGCCGTTTTTCACTTCAATTAAATTTTCAACTTTCTTTTTATTCGATTTCTCGACTGCTTCACCACAAGATGAAAAACCGAGAAAAAGAGAGAAAATAGTTATAAAAGCCAGAAAATAGTTGTTCATTTTTTTCATATACAAATTTAACAAATAGTTTTGAACCAAAATCTGAAAATAGAACGCAAGCAAAAATCAATTCGTTGGAAATATGTTTTTATTTAAAAATCCCGACTCGTGTAAATCGGGGTTTTTAAAGTGCAACTCCACTTTTGGAGATTTTTCTTTTTTAATTGATCTTTACAATATTTTTAAACTGAATTGAATGCATTGTTTCAATTCTCAAGAGGTAACTTCCATTCGTTAAAGCTTGTAAATTTATTTGTTCTTTTGAAGCCAAATTTTCTTTTCTAAGTAAAACTTTACCAGATTTATCCGTTACTTCGAGCACTTTAATCTCTTCGGAATTTTGAATAGTTAAAAAATCATTCACTGGATTTGGGAAAATCTCCAATTTAGAACCCTCCACTTTATTGATTGAATTAACGTCTAATGCTGGTTGTTGCTGAGTAACACAGTGAACCATTCCTCCATTTGCATATAAATTTC
>JANNWW010000130.1:0-6844 GCA_031409255.1 Crocinitomicaceae bacterium | reverse complement strand
GGAGCAAGGCAATAATAATTTGCTAGTTCAAGTACTGCAACTTTTGAATAGTCTGATGCAGAAGGAAACACCTCAGGGCGAAGTGATTTCTCTGCCCCCAAATATGAAATTAATTCTAAATTACGTTCCACTTCGTGTTTTCCAGTTCCAATTTCGTGCTTCACTTTTCGCGAATAACAAAACGAAAACGGATTCTTATCGAAGCCAATTTTTTCTTTCGCACCAGATAAAAAAGTTAATATTCCAGAACTTCCAAACCGATGTAAATTAATCACATGTGAATAGTTGTTTGAGCGAATCAGTTTTCTTAAACGACTCAATTCCTTCAGTTTCCCTTCTTTTTTATTGAAAATTTCAACTGACCGAATTTTTGAATTGTTCGCCAAAATGCTTTCATTTCCTTTTCGAACCAAAACATCAATCTCAGCACTAGGAAATAGTCGACTTAACTCTGAAACAACAGGTGTTGCCAGAATTACATCGCCCAAAAAAGCAGTTTGAATTATCAAAAATCGCATCGTTCAAAGGTAGAAAATTAATTTCGTTTCAAATTTAAACCACAGATTAACCTTACATACTTTTTTAAATCCTTTCGCATGAACTAATTATTTTTCCCAAGTTCTTTGTCTACATTTGTGTTACATATACAAATTATGAAAAAAATATTTTTACTTGCACTTGCAATTTCGACCTCACTTTTTACTTCCGCTCAATATTGGCAACAAAAAGTAGATTACACTATTTCAGTTAAACTAGACGACAAAACGCACACGCTTCGCGGACAAGAATCGTTTGTTTACAACAACAATTCGTCTCAGACATTAGATTTTCTCTACATTCACTTGTGGGCGAACGCATACCGAAATGGAAAAACTGCACTCGGAAAACAACAATATGAAAGCGGAGAAGACATTCTTACTTTTGGGGCTGATTCATTAAAAGGTGGTGTAGATTCTTTGAATTTTACAGTTGACGGAATTGTTGCTCGCTTCGAATTAGATCCCAACAATCCGGATATTGCAAAATTGTTTTTACCAAAACCATTAACGGCTGGAAGTAGAATTACAGTTGCAACACCTTTTAAAGTGATGATTCCTAGTGGTGAAATTTCACGCTTAGGACATGTTGGTCAATCTTATCAAATTACGCAATGGTATCCAAAACCTGCAGTTTTCGACAAAAATGGTTGGAACCAAATGCCTTACTTAAATCAAGGCGAGTTTTACTCAGAATACGGAACTTTTGACGTAACAATTACACTTCCAAAAAACTATGTTGTTGGTGCAACTGGCGATTTGCAGACTGAATCTGAATTGGCTTTTCTTGAAGAAAAAGTAAAAGAAACGAAAGAAAATATGGCTGCTTATTTGAACGATAAATCTAAACGTGAAAATAAATTCCCAGCTTCTTCAACAGAATGGAAAACAATTCGCTACACGCAAAAAGATGTACACGATTTTGCCTGGTTTGCAGATAAACGTTGGTTGGTTCAGAAGGGCGAAGTGGAAATGCCTGCTTCGAAACGAAAAGTAACTACTTGGACTATGTTTACTCCAAAATCAGCTAAAGTTTGGGAAAACTCTATTGAATACATCAACGACGGAACGTTTTATTATTCAAAATGGAACGGCGATTATCCCTACAATCAAGTTACTGCAGTTGATGGAACAATCTCTGCTGGTGGAGGAATGGAATATCCAAACGTTACTGTTATTGGTTCAACTAGTAACAAAGAAGATTTAGAGGTGGTAATTGTTCACGAAGTTGGACACAACTGGTTTTACGGAATTTTGGGTTCAAATGAACGTGTTCACGGCTGGATGGACGAGGGAATGAATACCTTAAACGAAATACGTTACATGTATACAAAATATCCAAACAACACCTATTTATCAAATAAAGTCTTAGATGGAAAGTTCCATTTCGATGATGTTGATCACCACGATTCTGGAGATTACACCTATCGCTTGGTTGCTGCAATGGGAGTAGATCAACCAATGGAAACACATTCAGCTGATTTCAGTTCGGCGAATTATGGAGCTGTAATGTACATGAAAACTGGTTTGGTTTTCAATTATTTGAAACAATATTTAGGGGATGATTTATTTGATAAATGTATGCATGCTTATTACGACGAGTGGCATTTCAAACACCCTCAACCAGAAGACATGGAAGAAACGTTGGAACGTGTTTCGGGGAAAAACCTGGATTGGTTGTTTAAAGAAATTATTCCAACCACAAATCACATTGATTACAAATTGACGAAAGTGAAGTCTACTGACTCTGGAACAGAAATTACTGTTAAAAACACAGGTCAAGTGAACGGACCAATTGAAGTTGTTGGCTTGAAAGACGGACTAGTTGTGAAAACGGAATGGGTTGAACCATCGGAAAACAAAACAACTCTCATGTGGTCAGAGCAAGTAGATGCAGTTCAAATTAACCACTCTGGAATGATTCCTGAAATTAATCAGCGAAACAATTGCTGGAAAGAAAAAGGTGTATTAGGTAAATTTGAAAAAATCCAAATTGAAGGTTTAATTGGTAAAAATGAAATGGATCGTTCGAATGTCTTTTGGACTCCTGCTCTAGGTTGGAATACGCACGACAAGTTTATGCTAGGGTTGTCGTTCCACAACTTCGCAATTCCATTAAGTCCTTGGCAATTTCAAATCACTCCATTATATGGTTTTGGCTCGAAACGAGTGTCAGGTTCAGCAGATATTTTGCGCACTTTCCTTCCAAAAAGTTATTTAAAATCGAGCACTTTTGGACTATCTATTCGCTCGTTTAAGCAAGACGATGTTTTTAGAGACAATGACGATTACTACGTAACAGCTTCTCCGTTTTGGAAAGCGAAAGTTGGTAACCGCACTGCTAAATCTCCGTTTAGCTCCGATATTTATGTGCAAGGAATGTATCGTTTAGATGTGTTTGGACCAAGTCAACGTGAAACAGTTGGTGGGTTTGGAAAATATACAATCAATTATACACGTCCGGATCACAAACTTACAGCTCTTGCACGTGTCGATTACTTAGCAAATGCTGTGAATGGAGATAATTTTTCACGTGGAAATGTAGAAGTAGAATATGAGCTGAAATATTTGCGTAAGCAAAATAAATGGATTGAATTTCGCGGATTCGTGGGTTCGTATTACAATTACGACATGTATTCGTCTGGAAATCTTTCAAACTATGCTTTCAACTTGAGTGGTGCAAACGGCGGACAAGATGTGTTCACAGAAGAATATTTCTTTGGTCGAAATGAAGTAACGGGTTCAATGGCGAATCAGCGTTTGGAAAACTGGGGTGGATTTAAAACTGCGCTAGGAAATCCGTTAAATGGAGGGTTCGGTTTGTCGAATACTTGGATGAGTGGTTTCAACGTAATTGCAGAATTGCCTTACCTTCCGAAAGTACTTGTTTTATTCGCTGACTTTGGCGTTTTTGAAAATGCATTCACCGGAGGAAATATTCAAGCTTACGACTTTGGTCTTGCTTTCCGTTTGAAAAAGATTTTTGCAGTTTATTTTCCAATTTCGGCTTCATCAAATATCAATCAAGGATTCACTACTGCTGGTTCGAAATATGGCGAACGCATTCGTTTCTCGTTGAATTTCAATTTAACGAACAAGACATTGAAATTGGGTAATTTGTTGTAAATAAATCATTTTAAATACATTGAAGGCGTGTCGGTTGATGCGCCTTTTTTTTGTAATTAAGGATTCAATTAGATATTTATTTCTTCTAATGTTTTTACTAACTCTGATAATTCAATATTTAAACCAGATGAAATTTTAAGTAAAATACCAATACTTAAATTTTGTTCACATTTGAGTATTCTTCGAACAGTTTTTTCATCTATTTCACAAACATATGCAAACTCAACATTCGTTAAAAACTTCTCGGAAATAATTTTTTCCAAAAATAATTTTAATCTTAACTTGAAATGCTCCAATGTCATGAAACAAAAGTCTGTTCGATAAAGATTAAAACATCGGCGTATCTGCCGAATATAAATTTATTTTCTATCTTTAGATTCTAAACAAAAAAACTACAAACCAGAAATCCAACTTTTTAACTTCTTTTGTATCTTTGAGTAAGATATTAAGAAAGCCACACAACAGCTTTGAAAGTGTAGCCTATGTTCCTTGGCTTGGTAAAGGATAAATAACAAAAAAACTTATCAATTGATAAAGTCTGTTTTATATTTATTTTTAATTTTATTTTTCAAATTCAGTTTTGGTCAGCAAAATTTAGTCTTTAACGGAAGTTTTGAAATTATTTCAAACTGCCCAATTGGAGCTGATATCTACAACGCACAAGGGTGGTTTTCTCCAAATAATACGACTCCGGATTTGTTTAATTCATGTGCAGATATTTCAACTAATTTAAGTGTCCCGACAAATGCTTTCGGATATCAAAATGCATTTGAAGGAAATGGTTATGCTGGTATAGTTACATATTCATTTAATTTTTCGTCAATTATATATAGAGAATATTTAGAGACCAGATTAATTAATAACCTTGAAAATCAAAAAATTTATGAAGTAAGTTTCTATATGAATCTTTCAAATAATTCACCTGTCGGTAATAATAATTTAACCTTTGGCTTTTGTAATGATACTTCTTCACAAAGTTTGATGACTGTGATAAATCCTGATTTTTCAAAAGAAAATACTTCAATTAATATTGATACCACAAGTTGGATTAAATTTAGTAGCTATTATATAGCTCATGGTTGGGAAAAATATCTAATTATTGGAAATTTTGAAGATGATACAAATACTGATACCATACAACTTAATCAGAATAATAGCGATGTATATTACTATATTGACAATGTTTCTGTTACTGAACATAATTTTGGTGTAGAAAATATATTCACACCAAATAATGACAATTTAAATGATTTAATTTTTCAATTTACAGATGATCTTAGCGAAATCAGAATTGAAATATTTAATCGTTGGGGAAATTTAGTAAAAAAAGTAAATACTTCAATAGGTTGGGATGGGAAAGATGAAAATGGATTAGAACTTTTAGATGGAGTATATTTCTACAAAGTTTTGATAAATGATAAATATATAAAAACAGGCTTTGTTCAATTAACAAGATAATATCTTATAAAATGGACAAAAAAATATTTTTTTTTAGTTTAATACTGGCTGTAAATTCGCATGGGCAGTCATCAACTCCGAACAATACATGGAGTGCAACTCGTTATCTTGGTTGGGATGCTTCCAATGGAACAAACCCCTTATTTACTAGAACAAATAACATCGTTCGAGTTCGATTAAACGGAACCCAAAACGCCACAATAAATGGTGTAAATCAAAATACTGCTGGTTACTTTGGTATTGGTGGTTTAGCTCCAGTTCCAACAGCTACAAACGGGTTTTTCAATACCAATTCACCATGGGCAATGCTGCACTTGGAAGGACCAAACACAACTGGTTTTGGAGGTAATGGTTGGAGAAATTGGATGCGCACTGGTTTATTAATGCGAGAACAATCCGACCAAATGTATGTAGGTTTAAAAGCAGAACCAGGAACTAATCGTTTAGATGCAGTTGTTTCATGGTCAGATGATGCATTAGGGGCAGGTTCAGTAGATAAACTTCGGTTTTTGTTTGCAGGAAATGCCACCACAGGTAACGGCGAAGGTACAGATCCTATAAATGGTGCGTCAGCTAATGGTTATGAATTTATGCGCATGCAAGCAGTTCCTATTTTTAATGCTTTTCCTTATACAATTGGTCATATTGGAATTGGTCCTTTATTCACTGATGCTGCAATACCACAAAATCGTTTACACATGAATGCAGAATGGGACAATAATTCTGGTATGGCAAATTTTTTACAAATTTCTAATGTGAGTAATTTAAATGCCGCAACTGCAACTGGGCAAACAGCAACAGATGGTCTAAAATTAGGGATTCAAAACATTAACTTAGCAGGAATAGGAAGGCGTCAATTTGGTTATTTACAGTGGCAAGAAGCTTCTGCATTTATTATTCAAACAGAAGACAACAATGCACCAAATATTTTAGCAAATGAGCGTATGCGTGTAACTTCAATTGGAGCTTTGAACACAAATTATACTGGACTTCAGTATTTTGGATTGAATTCTCAAACAGATGCAACACGTATTTCAATTAGTGAAAGTGGTTCAAATCCATTAACGCGCCCTAAGAGTTTATTGCATTTAGGTTATGATTATGGCAATTTAAACGTACCAGCAGGTCTTCAAGGATATAGAAGATGGATGGATTTAGGTGTATTAACAAGTACAAATCAAGACCATGTTTGGTTAGGTTTAAAACAAAGATTATCTGTAAACACTCAAGTTACAACAACAGTTGGTGCTGGAAATGATATTTTAGATGCAGTAGTTGCTTGGGGAACTGATAGAGTTCCAACTACAACAGCTGAAGTTGACAATATGCGATTTATTTTCACAGGAACCGCTTTATCTGGCCCAGACGGTGCTCCTTCAGTTGAAGAAGATGGATTGGAAATGATGCGTTTGTTTCCTGCAACAGTTTATCAACATTATATTTACAATGCTTCAGGAAGTATAATTGATAGCGTTCAAGGATACGGTCGTGTTGGCGTTGGAGATTTCACTGCAATGGGAGTTAATGAAGACCCAACTCAAAAATTGGATGTAGTTGGAAATGGGCGTTTCCGTTATTTACCCGATTCAACATTTATTGCAGATTCTTTAACAACTAAAATTGTTATGGTAGATGAAACAGGTGTACTTCGTTGGGCAAGTTATGTTCCTTCTCAATTTGGTACATATTGCGATGATACAGTTGGCGGGAAATTGGCATTTGAT
>JANNWW010000129.1:0-33368 GCA_031409255.1 Crocinitomicaceae bacterium | reverse complement strand
AATTATCAATGTAATTTCAACCTCAGTTAAACAACCGTTAAATGGTTTGGGTGTTTCTAATACTATTCGCGGGGCCGTTGCAAATTGGAGTAAAACACTTGCTAATGAACTGGGTCAATTTAATATCACTGTAAACAACGTGCTTCCAGGTGCAACAAATACAGAACGTTTAACCGGAATTGCCACAGTTCGTTCAGAAAAAACAGGCGAAAATGTTTCAGATATATTAAAAGAAATGGGACAAGAATCGCCGATGAAACGAATTGCTCAACCCCACGAAGTTGCAAATGCAATTGTGTTTCTTACAAGTGACGAAGCTTCATATATTAATGGAATAAATATTCCAGTAGATGGCGGAAGAACCAAATCGCTTTAACGAATTAGGTTTACATGTCCAAGAACTAATATTTCTTCTCCTAAAGGATTGAAATATTTGATTTTATAAACATAAGTTCCATCTTGAACTTGTTTATCTTGGTATGTTCCATCCCAATTAAAATCTGGTTTATCTGAACTAAAAACTACTTCGCCCCAACGATTGAAAATCTGAATCTGCAATTTTTCAATATTAATTGTTTTTGCATAAAAAGTGTTATTAAATCGGTTTTCATCTGGAGTAAAAGTGTTTGGAACGTAAATCCAATATTCTTCTTGAATTGTAATTGGTTTTACTGCAGTGTCTTTGCAGCCAATGTCGTTCGTTGCAATTAAAGTAACAAAATAAGTTCCAGGTAAATCATAGGTGTTATTCGGATGAATGACTGTTGAGCCTTGTCCGTCGCCAAATGTCCAAACATATGTTTCTCCGCCTTGAGTAGTATTTTGAAAAGTAATCGGTAAATCTTCAAAAAGTGTAGTGCTACTAATTTCAAAATCAGCAATTGGCTGAACAACATTTACTTTTGTTGACCCACTAACGGTAAATGTTTGGCATTCATCTGAAACAACCACTGTATATGTTGTTGTTGAATTTGGACTTACCGATATTTGAGCAGTGTTTTCGCCAGTTTGCGGCCAAACGTAAAAATATTGCCCATAACCTCCAGTTGCTGTTACACCAATTGTGACTGGTTCTCCCGGACAAACTTTTACATCCGGACTCATTGTTAAAACCAACGGCGGACTAGTAATTGTGAAATTGATTACGTCACTTTCTGTTTCCCCACATTGATCAGTTACAGTTATCGTATAACTTGTGCTAGACGGTGGAACAATATCTATTGCACTTTGAGTTCCAATAACAGCGCCATTATTCTCCCAAGAATAGGTGTAATTTCCTGCACCATTTGAAGCAACAACAGTTAGATTGGTTGGCACAAACGGACAAATTTCAACAATGTCTGCAGGTGAAACAATAGATAAAGGCGTATAAACTGGAACCGTAATAGTTCCGCTTGCACTAGTCGGAATTCCTAAGCAATTGTCATTTACTGTTACAGTAAATACTTGTGAACTTAACGGATTTACAAAAATGGATGAAGTTGTTGCTCCTGTGTTCCATAGATAAGTATATGGTCCTGATCCGCCAACAATTGTTGCGTTAACTTGCAATTGGTCGCCTGGACAGAGTACATTTCCAGAATTCACTGTAACCTGAAGTGGTAAAACGTCTCTAATTTTTAAATTTAAAGGTAGCGATTTAAGATTTCCGCATGGATCAGTAAATTGAAAATTTAAATTAACCGTTTCTGTTCCCTCTGCCAATAAATCGGCAAGTGCACTGAATGTAAAGTTGAGAGATGTTTGTCCGGCGGCAAAAGTAACACTTGGCGGAATTGCAGAATAGTCTAATCCTGCAGTTGCTGTTCCGGAAGTTGAAATTGGAACAACTAAAGCAGCAGCAGCCGTGTTTAATGGACGTGTTAATGTTACCGTAGTTGAAACACATCCTTCAGCCATACTAACGCCATCGTTGTATGCGTCGAATGAAAGTGCGTAATCTAATTCAACAGGGGTGTCTGATTGCAAACTGTTTGCTTCTAGAAAGATTCCAGAATCGAAAATTCCGTCGTTAACATCTGCAATGGCAATTACTAAGTGGTAGGTTTGACCGCATTGAACACGAGAAACTGCTTCAAGTGGTCTTGTGAAACCATCGTATTGAATATAATTGCCATTATCGTTTGAAACATAAAAAGCAGGATTTGAAGCGGGAATATCCGGATCTGGAGCCGTGTTTCCACCATTTACATTATTAATAGTAACTGCTTGTCCGCTTGGAAGCTTCGCAATATTTTGTAAACCTGGAATTCCTGGCCCTGAAATAAAAAATGCGAAAACGTCATTGAAACCTGTTCCAACATATTCGGGATATTCTTCTGAACCAAAAACATATTTAAAACGAACAGTATCTGAAAAAGGAATAAAGTCGAATTCTAAAATTGCTGCATTAAATGTAGGTGTTCCGCCAACTAGAGCAGATAAAGCTGGGTAACCTCCAACATTGTTGTTGATTCCAGCGTTAGAAGAGTTGTTCGGACCAATAGGTCCACTTGCATTTCCAACTACAGTTCCGGTGGTCATAATTAAACCACTAGCAATTCCCAAATTTGTTCCAGAAGCAGTGAAACTTCCGATTGCTTGAGCAGAACCAGAATAGGTAATATTTGATACAGTTACACCTGGGCCGATTAAAGTTCCTTGAACTAAAGTTCCGGGGCTACCCACAGCGGTTGACAGTTGGCTGTAAGCCAAAGTCGGTAAAAAAGCTATGAGTATTAATAAGCGCATATTTTAGTAACGAAATTTAAACATTAAAGTTGCCAGAAACAAACAAAAAGCAAGCCAATTTTACATTTTTTGGCTTAAACTGTATCAATTGTTGATTCCTTGAAGCGAACAGAGGTTAAAATAGGATCCTTTGCGTGTCATTAATTCTTGGTGATTTCCCCTTTCAATAATTTCGCCTTTTGATAAGACTAAAATTTCATCTGCATGAATTATCGTCGATAAACGGTGGGCAATCATGAGTGAGGTTTTGCCTTTCAATAAATTATCGAGGGCTTCTTGTACAATTTTTTCGCTCTCTGTATCGAGGGCTGAAGTGGCTTCATCTAAAATTAAGATAGCCGGATTTTTCAGTAATGCGCGCGCTATACTTAAGCGTTGTTTTTGTCCGCCTGAAAGTTTGCTTCCCCTTTCCCCGATAGACGTTTCGTAGCCATTTTCCAATTCTTCAATAAAACTGTGCGCATGCGCAATCTTCGCTGCGTTTTTTATATCTTCAAAAGAAGCACTTGGGTCTCCGAATAAAATATTGTTTTTCACCGTATCGTTGAATAATACAGACTCTTGGGCAACAATTCCGATATGTATTCTCAAATCTTCCATCAAATATTCTTTGATGTTTCTGCCATCGATACTGATTTCGCCTTCCTGAATGTCATAAAACCGCGGAAGTAGATCCGCAATTGTTGATTTTCCACTTCCAGATTCGCCAACAAGTGCAAGAGTTTTACCTTTTTTTAATTCGAAGGAAACGTTTTTCAAAACGAATTCTTCACCATATTTAAATGAAACATTTTCAAAACGAATGGAATTTGAGAATTCATTTAGTGCGTTTGGAAATTCTTGGTCTTTGATAATTTCATCTGCTTCTAAAACTTCATAAATACGGTCCATAGCCGCACTAGCTTTATCGAGGTTTGCCATGGATGTTGAAATTCCTTGAATTGGGCGAAGTAATTGGGAGAAAATAATGATGAAAGTTATGAATTGAGCTCCATCTAGTGCGTTTGCTTCTTTGTCTAAAATCATTTTCCCGCCAAACCATACTAAAATTAGCATAACTCCAGCTCCGAGGGTTTCGTTTAAAACGGGAGATAAATCTCTTTTGCGGAAAGATTTGGTAGTTAGTTGTTGATAACGCAAGTTTATTTTTTTAAATTTTTCATAAACTGAATCGGCCGAGTTGAACGCTTTTATTATTCGCATACCACCAAGCCATTCGTCTAAAGCAGAAAAAAGGAGTCCGTTTTGTTCTTGAGTTGCTTTTGCAGTTCTTTTTAAACTTTTTCCAATTCTAGAAATTACAAATGCAGAAATTGGAAGAAGAATGAATGAAATGAGCGTTAATTTCGGACTAATTGCTATTAAGCTTCCCACAGTAATTAGAATTGCAATAGGTTCTCTGAAAATTAATTCTAGAATTGCAACTACTGCAACTTCTACTTCTAAAACATCTGAATTAATTCGAGCTGTTAAATCTCCTTTTCTTTGTTCGGTATAAAAAGATAGAGGAAGTCGAAGTGCTTTGTGAAACAATTTGTTTTTTAAATCTCGAACAACTGCCATGCGCAATTGTGACTGTTGCCAAATAGCCAAATAGCGAAAAATATTTTTTAGAAGAAAAGCAGCAAAAACGGTAATGCAAACAAATAATAAAGCATTTTGCGGATTCGATTCGACCATTGAATTTAATTGATAGTTGTACCAATCTTTGCAATAAGCGACACTAGATTTAAAACCTTCCCACTTCGGTTCAACTATGGCTACTTTTTCATCTACTTTAAATATCAATTGAAGAAATGGGATAAACAAAACCATCGATATGAGATTGAAAAGCACAAACATTGTATTGTAAACAATGGTCAAAATTGCTATACTTTTGTAGGAAAATGTATACTTAAAAAAGAGTTTGTTTGCTTTCATTCTAACACAAAGATAGTTTTTTGTTGGGTCATGGTGTTTGTAGCGCTAAACAATTCTTAACTTTGCAACATGGCATCGATTCGTCAAAACAGAATAGAGCGAGTAATTCAAGAAGAATTATCGCAATTTTTTCAACGCAACGCAAGTGAAATTTGCTTAGGCGCAATGGTCAGTGTAACTATTGTTCGGGTAACCGCAGATTTGTCTCTGGCAAGAATTTATATTAGTGTTTTCGCTGGTCCTGATAAAAAAGAGGTGCTAGCTAGCATTCAAGAGAATGGGCGAAAAATTCGTGGGGAAATCGGAAAGCGTTTAAAAAACATGCACCGTATTCCTGAATTGACTTTTTACATAGACGACTCTATCGATTACGCCGAATCAATTGATAAACTTCTGAAAGATTAATCTTCCTTTTTTCATAGCAAGACGTTACCTGAAGCATACGCGAAAAAAGCGTTCGCTCGTTCATTCAATTACCCTCATTTCTACTATTGGAATTGCTGTAATTACTGCTGCATTAGTAATTTTACTTGCAGCGTTCAATGGAATTGAAGGAATGGTTCAAAAACTGTATACAGATTATGATGCAGACATTGTTATTCGTTCTAATAAAGGAAAAACATTTTTAGAGGAAACAATTGATCTTCAAATATTAAAAAAAACCACAGGTGTAGTTTCTGTTATTCGCTCTGTTGAGGAAACTGTTGTTTTGAAAAATGGCGAACATTGGGTGAACGCTCAGTTATTGGGCGTTGAAAATAAGTATATTCTAGATTGCAAATTAGAAAAGCATTTAGTGGATGGATATGCCTATTTTGAGGAAAATGGCAAGCAAACAGCTGTAATTGGAGCGGGCTTAATGGATAAGTTAGGAGGGTCGTTAGATGGTTTAGGAAATTACGAGTCGTTGGTTTTGTATACTCCCTTACGCGATGCTTCAGTTTCTAGAAGAAAAAGTCCTTTTAAAATAAGTGATTTAATTGTTGTTGGGAGAATGAATTACAACCGCGAAGTGAATAGCTCACAACTACTTACTTCTTTGAATTATGCGCGTGAACAATTGAATTACACAACTGATTTGAGCTCAATTTTGATTTCCGTTAAGAACCCTTCAGAGGCATACGAAATAAAGCAAAAAATCGAAGAAATTATTGGCGCTAATTTTAGTGTTAAAACTGCAGCAGAAAAAAATGAATTAATATTCAAAACAAGTCAATCTGAAAAACGAATTGTAATTGCAATTCTGGTTTTTATTTTTATTCTTGCGGCCTTTAATTTGATTGCATCATTGACCATGCTTTTTATTGAAAAGAAAGAGAATATTCTTACTTTAAAAAACATTGGCGCAACTTCCAATTTTATCTTCAAGATTTTCTTTTACGAAGGAATGTTGATTGCTTTTTTAGGTGTTTTAATTGGACTTGTGCTTGGAGTTAGTATTTGTGCATTACAAATGCAGTTTTCATTTTTACAAATGCCAAATTCTGCTGGTGAACCATTTCCAATACTGATAAAAGCAACAGATATTTTTCTAATTCTTTTTTTAGTTGGAACGGTTAGTTTTTTAGGAAGTTTTTTCCCAGTTCGTTATTTAGTTAAACGTTACTCTTAAATAAAGAGAAATTATAAAGAAACTGAACAAGCTTATTATCTGAGTTTTAATCAGCCTTTAATTCAACTGCTTTCTTGTAACGCATACCTATGAGCGTAATGTCGTCTGTTTGTTCGTTGGTGTCTTTCCAGTTTCGCAACGCATTTTCAAAGTGTTTGCGCTGAAGTGGCAACGATTCGTTTTGAATTCGAATCATTAATTCCTGCATTAATTTAAAGCCGAATTTTTTTAATTTAACACCTCCTACTTGATTTTGATATCCGTCTGTAGATAAATAAATTACGTCATTTTCTTTCAATTCAAATTCTACCGTTTTAAAAGTAGCTTTGGTTGCATGAGTAGCTGTGTTTCGATATAATTTTACACTTTCAGCAGATACATGAGCGGTAATTAATCCACTAGAGCTTAGTGATATATGATTGTTTGTTTTGCGAATAACAGTACATTTTAAAATGCGTTTTGTATTTATTGAATTAAAATTTGGTGTCACTTTTGCAAATTCACTCATCAATTGAGTTAAAATTTCATTTGGTTCGGTTACTTTTCGTTCTTCAATAATTAGTTTAATTATATTTATTACGAGTATTGAAAAGAAAGCACCTGAAACACCGTAAACAGAGCAGTCTACGAGTATTAGGTATTTGCTTTGCGTGTCTCTGTATACGAAATACGAATCGCCAGAAACAATTTCTTTTGGTTTGTGAAAAATAAAACTTTCTTTAAAAACTGACGAAAAATAGTTGCTAGTTGGCAACAGATTTTCTTGAATACTTCTTGCAGAATCTATGTTTAACTTAATGTCTTTGGTTTGTTGTTCAATAACCAGTTCGTTCATTCTTTTTTCTGTAATATCGCGCGCAAGGGCAACAAAACCAGAAACACGTTTTCGAGAACCCGGCTCAAAGGTCATTGTCACATTTTGTCCAACCCAAATTATTTTTCCATCTTTAGAACGCAGCGGAAATTCTAAATAAGTGTTATGAATTTTATTTACAAATTGATCGTTGTATGACTTTAATACTTTATCTCGATAATCAGGATGAATTAAATGTAGAAAGTTTTTTCCGAGTAAATTTTCAATTTTGTAGCCAAAACTTCGTGCCCCTTTCTCATTTACAAATAAGATGTTTCCATTAATGTCTGTGTTGTAAATAATATCGTCTGCATATTCAACTATAGATTGATAGTTAGTTGAAATACGCAGTTTTTCAGTAACATCTGAACCAAGTATAACATTTATGGCAGTACCAGATTTTTTACACGACCATTCGATATAACAAATACTATTGTTTTTGTGATAAAAAGGAGCAATAATAATTTTGCCGTCTTTAAACTCATCTTTCAACTTCATTTCTCGCATTTCTTGTGTAACAACGAATGCATTCAGAGCTGAAATAGATTTGCCCGTTAAAGCACGTGCATTTACGTTGAAAATTGTAGAGATATTATTTGAGCAATAAACTATTGTGCCGAAGTTATCAAAAGCAATAGTAAAAAGATTTCCATTGTTGAGTACGTTGTTTATAAATATAAGCTTTTCTAGTGCCCTAATTCGGATGGATGACAAAATAATTGAAACACCGATCGATAAAATAATTCCTATTGCAAAGAATCCGATGTTGTTTGTTGTTTGATCTGAAGTAACAAGAAGAAGGCCACATAAAAGCAATTGAAAAACACCAAAGAATAATACGGTTTTAAATTTCGAAAAAGTATACGGAATTGTGCTGTTTATTATAACAATTGCAATTAGGCAATAAGGACGCATACCTGTAAAATAGGCAAGTAAAAAGAACTGAATTATTGAAATATAACTTGAAATTGTGAGGTATTTATTTATCAGTTGATTGTTGTTTTGTTTTTTAAAATCGGAAAGAGTTGCCGAAGCAAAAAAGGCTAATAAAAGAGTGAAACCGATATTAATAACATGAATATTGAATGAATTCTCTAAATAAAATAGAGTCACAGTTAACAAGATGTTTGTAAAAACACCAGAGAAAACTAGCCGCACAGCAATTAAAGATTCAATAGTTATTTCTGAAGTATCTATTAAACGTGAGTTTAAGTTTTTCTTACTTGTTTCAAAATAAATGATGTTTCCAATTCCAATAAATAAAATGAGCAGAAAAATGAACCATTTAGATTTCCAGATGGGCTGTTCTATTATAATTTTTTCTCGAGTAATTTTTGATGAATTGATTCCGTCATAACTTGCTTGCATTTCTAATGTATATTCACCTGATGCAAGATTGTCTTTTAGTTCTATTTCACTTGTTTCAGAAAAATCACTCCATTTATCTGAAACACCTATTATTCTGTAGGAATACTTTACATTCTTGTTCTCACTAAGAAGTGTTTTGAAGGTGAAGAAAACGCCAGTTTTGTCAACAATTAAGTCTCCGTTTTTAGATTCTCTTCCTCTAAGAATAATAGTGTTTATAGGAATTTGTGTTTTTTCTAATAATTCAGAATTGATTTGAAATAAGCCTTCAATTGTGCCTACATAACCCATGTTTCCTGATTGAAAAGAAGCCCGCATGTTGGTCTCGTAACCTCCAAAACCACTTTTTATATCATAGTTTTTTACGGAAAGTACAGTTCCTTGCACATTTACTTTTATAAAAGAAATTCCTTTGTTTGTTCCAACTATCAAATTACCATAAGGGTCTGAAGTTAAGGTATAGAACAATTTCGATTTGAAAACAGCATCACTAGTTATTTTAACATATTCATTTATTTTTGTTAAACCACAAAGTCCATTGTCATTCGTAAACCAAATGGTTCCAAATTTATCTAAAGTTGAAGTTCCAACATAAGAGCCTTCATTCTTAAACACATTTAAGTTTTTTAATTCCTTTGTAATCGGTGAATAGATATATATCCCTGAAGAAGTTCCAAAATAAATCTTTTTCCCAGTGAAATCACCTTGAGCTGTATAAACGTATTTTGGAAATTCACCTTTTTTTGGAATTAATTTTCTCCAATTATTTGTACATGGCTGATAGGTGTAAAACCCTTCACCTTGATTTGAACAATAAATAAAATTGCCATCGTAATAAAGAGCGAGTAACTTATCTTCTACTGAAAATGGTTGTGGTATTGAAAGCACACTTCCATCAGGGAGAATTTTTTTTAGCCCTAAATTTGTTCCAAAGAAGAGTCCTTGTGGAGTAGTTACTTTTGAGTTAACAGAAAATTCATGTCGAATAAATGAATTCGACTTTCCGATTGTTCCAGTAAAAGTTTCCTTTGTATACGTTCCAATCACAACTAGATTCCCATAAATTAGATCAACGAAACCAATTAAACTGGACGAATAAATTGGGTCAAATCCGATTTTTGTAAAAGGTTCAATAGAGATTCTCCCTAAGCCATAACCACTTCCCATCCAAATAATCCCTTGATTGTCTTTAAAAATTGATAAAACGTTAGACCCAATCTTAAATTCAGAGTTAAATGTAATATTTCGCAATTTGCCATCTTTAATGGTTTTAAAGGAATATTCTCCGAATAACATAATAGTTGGACTACTTTCTGCGCTAATTAAATTAGGCGTTTCGTTTTCAGGGAACAACAACTTACTTTTTTGAACTTTACCTACTGTAAAATTGCCATATCTCGTATAATTGACAGTTATTTTAGCACCATTCTTACAGTCATAAATAGTTAAAGAATTAGCGTTGAACTCAGCAAAAGAAGTATTGAAATTTGAAGGAATACTTTTGAAAAAACCCTTTAATGTAATTATTTTTTTATCTGTAACTAAAAGTGTTTCATTTTCGGAGAACATTAAAACACCACTCGGAGTTAATAGATATTGATATGCATTTTTTGAACTTTGAATAGACTTGGCTATTTTTTTTACCCATATTTTTTTTCCTTTTTTATCTGTTGCAATTATTTGATTGTTTCCAAAAAGCAATAATTTATCTTTAAAAATCTCAATATGATTAACTATTTCTTGAAAATCTTTATTCTTATTTAGGACTTTATATTTTTCACCATCAAAATGAATTAATCCGGAATAAAGTGTTGTTAAATAGAAGTTGTTGTTTTTATCAATTACAAAATCTGAAACGTGTAATGGAGGTATACCCTTGGGTAGTGGAAATTCTTTAAAAAATTCTCCATCATAACGAATAAGTCCACTTCCTGCAGTGCCTAGCCATAAGAAGCCAGCATCATCTTGTTTTAAGCTAAGAATTCCAGAGATATTTAATCCATCAAGGTGATTGAAATTTTTATACGAATGAAGCTGCCCCCACAAGATGGAATTAAGTAAAACAAAGAAAACTAAAACTCCTTTTTTCAATTGACACGCTTTTTATTAACCTCTATAAATATAAGTAAAACTTTTAAATCAATTTATTTACTCGTAATTTTAAGTAAATCAAGTAATTCACGACCTGTTTTTTTACAGTAAGATAAATCAGAATTGTAAATAGTAACATGACCCATTTTTCGGAATCCTTTCGTTTGTTCTTTTCCGTACAAATGAATTGCAACTCCTTTTTTTGCTAAAGCTTGTTCTAAGTTGTCATATTTTGCAACACCTTCAAAACCCTCCGAACCAAGTAAATTAATCATAACACCCGGAACAATTAATTCCGTGTTTCCAAGTGGAGCGTTTACAATGCTTCTTAAATGTTGTTCAAATTGACTTGTGTAACAACATTCAATAGTATGATGTCCAGAATTATGCGGACGAGGAGCTATTTCATTAATCAAAATTTCGCCCTCAGAACTCAGAAACAATTCCACCGCCAACAAACCCACCATGTTCAATGAATCTATTACTGCTAGTGCTATTTTCTGAGCTTTCATTTCTATCTCTTCGGAAATATTTGCAGGAGAAAAAAGAAATTCCACCAAATTAGCATCAGGGTTAAATTCGCATTCTACTGTTGAGTAAACTTTCGTTTCTCCACTTTCATTTCGGGCAACAATTACAGCCAATTCTTTTTCAAAAGGAATCAGTTGTTCAATAATACAAGGTGCATTAAATGCATTTTCTATGTCTTTTTCTGTACGAATAATCTGAACACCTTTTCCGTCATACCCTCCAGTTCTCAATTTTAGCACGAAGGGGAAATTCAATTTTTTTGAAATTAAATCTTGTTTATTCTCAATTAATTCAAAAGGTGCCGTTGGCAAATTATGCGCAGAATAAAACTGTTTTTGTAAACCTTTGTCTTTAATTATTTCCAAAATACGCGGCTGTGGAAATATTTTCTTTCCTTCTTTTTCTAGTAGAATTAAAGCTTCTATATTTACGTTTTCAATTTCAACTGTAAGAACATCTTTGTCTTTTCCGAAATCCAAAACTGCGTTAAAATCATTTAAAGATCCAACTGTGAAGCTCGAGGCAATTAATGAACACGGGGCATCTGGGTCTGCGTCCATACAATGAACATGCACGTCGAAATTCAATGCTTCTTGAATAAACATTCTTCCCAATTGTCCGCCGCCAAGCATTCCAAGTTTAAACCCTCTGCCTTGCCATTGTTTTTTAATCATGGTGTAAAGATAAGTCTTAGAACTCAGAAATTCAGAGATAGAGCAAGGAAAAAGCCATAATTTTCGCCATTCTATGAGAAAAAAAACTACTTTTGTAGCGAAATTTTCAAAGAAAGTGATTCAAATACACGACAAATCGTTCGAATTATTCATTGGTAGTGATGAAATAAAAAGTGAGATCTCCTCTCTTGGAAAGGCTTTAAACAAGGACTATTCCGGAAAAGAACTCGTTTTTATCGTCATTTTGAATGGCGCGTTTATGTTTGCTTCAGATTTAATGAAAGTTGTTGACTTGCCTTGTGAAATTTCGTTCGTGAAAGTAAGTTCATACCAAGGAATGAATAGTTCCGGAAGAGTAGATGAGCTAATTGGCCTCTCAACTTCAATAAAAGGAAAACATGTTGTTTTAGTAGAAGATATTGTTGATACAGGAATTACAATGGATAAACTCTTTACACTTTTACACGTTGAAGAACCAGAAAGCATAGAAATTGCAAGTTTACTTTACAAACCCGAAGCGCACAAAGGAACTCATGTTCCAAAATATATCGGTTTTTCAATTCCGAATTCATTTGTTGTAGGTTTTGGACTTGATTACAATGAACAAGGAAGAAATTTACCTGAAATTTATCAACTAAAAGGAGAATAATTATATGTTGAATATTGTATTGTTTGGCCCTCCAGGAGCCGGGAAAGGAACACAGTCTGAGCGTCTAATTGAAAAATACGGTTTGGTTCATTTATCTACCGGCGACATGTTTCGCTTGCATATCACAAATGATTCTGATCTTGGAAAACGTGTTAAACAAATTTTAGCCGATGGAATGCTGGTTCCAGATTCAATAACTATTGATATGTTGGAAGAAGAAGTTCAAAAACACCCAACTGCAAAAGGATTTATTTTCGATGGTTTTCCTAGAACTATCGTTCAAGCAGAGGCGCTCGACAATTATTTAGCTTCAAAAAAACAAGAAATTTCAGCAGTTCTTCAGTTAGATGTTCCAGAAGATATAATCAAAGAACGCATAGAAGAACGTAGAAAAATAAGTGGAAGAGCAGACGATGATGCGTTAAAACTATTGAAACGGATTGATGAATATTTTTCCAAAACGATTCATGTTTTGCCCTACTACCAAAACCAACAAAAAGTAACAACAATTAATGGTGTGGGTGAAATTAACTCAATTTCAGACCTCTTATTTGATGCCATCAATCCGCATATAGTAAACTAAATTATGGCTTCAGACAACTTCGTTGATTATGTAAAAGTTCACTGCACTTCAGGTACTGGAGGTGGTGGGTCTGCACATTTTCGCAGAGAAAAATATATTCCAATGGGTGGCCCTGATGGTGGAGATGGCGGCAGGGGCGGTCATATAATTGTTAGAGGAAACAAGCAATTGTGGACCTTGCTTCACCTAAAATTTCACAAACATGTGAAAGCTGGTCATGGAGAACACGGTTCCGGAAACCTACAAAAAGGTTCACAAGGAGAAGATAAATATATTGAAGTTCCAATTGGAACAATCGCAAAAGACGCCGAAACGGGTGAAGTAATGTTTGAAATAACCGAAGACGGTGAAGAGCGAATTTTAGTTCCTGGAGGGCGAGGTGGATTAGGAAACGACCACTTCAAATCGCCAACTTTTCAAGCTCCAAGGTTCGCACAACCTGGCGAATCTGGCGAAGAAATGTGGAAAGTTTTAGAAATGAAAGTTCTCGCTGATGTTGGTCTAGTTGGCTTTCCAAATGCTGGAAAAAGCACACTGCTTTCAGTTCTTTCTTCTGCAAAACCAGAAATTGGAGATTATCCGTTTACAACTCTTCGTCCGAATTTAGGAATTGTTAATTACAGGGATTACCGCTCATTCGTAATGGCAGATATTCCCGGAATTATTGAAGGGGCTCACTTAGGCAAAGGTTTAGGACTGCGATTTTTACGGCATATTGAACGCAATTCATGTTTGCTTTTTATGATTCCAGCCGATTCAGACGATATTCACGCAGAATATAAAGTTTTATTAAACGAATTGGAACAATTTAACCCCGAGTTATTGTTCAAAGAGCGTTTGTTAGCAATTACTAAATCAGATATGTTAGACGATGAATTGAAAGCAGAAATAGCCGAAGATTTGCCTAAAATTCCGTTTGTATTTATTTCAGCAGTTGCCCAACAAGGTTTGGTGGAATTGAAAGACTTAATTTGGTCGCGTTTGAACCATGTGGTTTGAAAATCTTGAGCAAGTTGATCAGACCATCGTTTTAACTGTTAATGGATGGAACTCTCCGTTTTTTGATGCGTTTTTTTGGTGGATTTCAAAAACAGCTTCTTGGATTCCAATTTATTTAATAGGCGCTTATTTACTGGTAAAAACATATTCTCTTAGAATAGCTTTTGTAGCCTTACTTTTTGCCGTTGGAATGATTGCTATTGTTGATTTTTCGACCACTTTTTTATTCAAAGAAACAATTCAGCGCTACCGACCTTCGCATCACACAGAGTTGTCTCAGTTGCTCCATTTTTATATTAAAAACAATGGAGAGCCATACATCGGCGGAAAATTTGGTTTCTTTTCTTCGCACGCAAGTAATAATTTTGCGGTAGCAACTTTTCTGTCTTTACTTTTGAGAAATCGCTATAAATGGATAGTTGCAATTACTTTTTTTTCTGCTAGTTTGATTGCGTTTAGCCGTTTATATTTAGGCGTCCATTATTTAAGCGATCTGTTATGTGGCGCCCTTTGGGGAATGTTATGGGCCTATGCTTTTTTTCGATTATTTCAGCACTTAATTTTAAAGCTCAAATGAATTTTCTATTGGTTTTCTTAGGTGGAGGCTTGGGATCTATTGTCCGATATAGCTTGTCACTTTTATTATTGAATTATTCAAAAAACGCAGTATTTCCGTTAGCTACTTTCTTATCGAATTTATTAGCATGTCTTATTTTAGTTGGAAGTTTGGTTTTGTTTCGCGAGAAAATAGGTAACAATCCGTATCTAGTAAGCTTTATTGCAATCGGTTTTTGTGGAGGATTTAGTACTTTTTCAACCTTTGCGCGCGAGAATGTAGAGTTGTTTCAAAATGGGAATGTATGGATCGCTATTTTAAATATTACTTTATCTTTTGCTTGTTGTTTTGGTGTGTTTTTTCTAAAAAAATAAAGAACAATTATTCGCTTTTTTTGATTGCGAAAAGTAAGAACTCTTTGTTTCCATCTCCTCCAACAATTGGGGAATCAATAATATCGTTAATCTCAAAAAAACAAGCCTTGGTTGCTGAACGAATGTTTTCTATTACCTTTGGATATGAAGCCGAACTTCTGACAACGCCATGTTTGTTTAATGCTTTCCGCTCCAATTCAAATTGCGGTTTAATTAGCGCAATAATTTTGCCTTGAGATTTTAAAAATGGAACAACAAATGGAAGTACTTTTTCTAAAGAAATAAACGAAACATCTATTACTACAGTATCTGCTTGCTCAGGAACTTGATGAATTGTTAGCTCGCGAACGTGCGTTTTTTCAATATTCACGATTCGTTTGTCTGCTTTTATTTTTTCGTGAAGTTGTTCATGTCCAACATCAACACAATACACTTTTTTCGCACTTTTTTCTAACAAAACTTGCGTAAATCCTCCTGTCGAAGCGCCAATATCTATGCACACATCATTTTCAACTGAAATATTGAAATGTTCAAGGGCTTTCAATAATTTCAGAGCTCCGCGAGAAACCCAAGCGAGTTCCTCATTCAAAAGTATAATATTTGAGTTGAGTGGAATTTTTTTTCCGGGTTTTTCGAGCGACTGGCCATTTACCAACACATCGCCGTTTTTGATTAACTCTTCCGCACGGGTGCGTGAGGTAACTAAACCACGATCAACAAGAATTTTATCTAAGCGCTCTTCCATTTTGCAAAAATAGAACGAAAAGCTACTTTTTGAGTATAATTTCAAAAGAAATAGTCACTAAATCTCCAATTTTTGAATCAGATTGCATAGAATGTTTGGTTCTGTTAACTTCAGAAGAACCAGTAAGGATTAAACTATTTGGAAATTCTTCATTTTCTGAAAATTTCAATTTAACCTGGGTATCTACTTTTTTCCCTACGAAATCAAGTGTTCCAACTGCTAAGTATCCATCTTCTATCTTCGAAAAATCAGTAGCTGTGAATACAATATCTTTAAACTTACCCGCGTTAATGTAGCCATTCCCCAAAACAGACTCGTCACGTGCTTGGTCTAAAGTAGTGAGAGAATTTGCCTCCATTTTAACTGTCAATTTGCTCGGAACTCCACTTTTGTTTATTTCCAAATTTGAAACAAAACGAAGAATAGCACCGTCGGTTTTAGATCCTTTCGGACCTAATTGGAAGCGAATCAACGATTTTTCTTTGTCATTTTCCCATACACCAGTTTGTTTTTCAGACAAAATTAGAGCTGGTAATTCAGAAAGAATGAGTTTTTCAGCAGTTGTAGAATTTTCTTTTTGAGTGAATTGCGGAATTGTTTCCTTTTGACTTTCATGAAACTGTAAACTAAAAGGGAAAATTAATGCCAATATGATTGGAAAAGCTAAACCATTTAACTGACTTTCAAACAAATCTTTTCGAACCAAAGTTGAAATACCTGATCCAAGAAGTGCTCCAAAAACGAATAAAACAGGTTGAAACAATTGAACTTTTAATCCGAAACAATAAAAAAGAAGCACAATTAAAAGTGAAATTACGAGTGTGAAAACGTTGTTTTTTGAACCCAAGATAAAATTCATGAGTGTAACTCCACAGATTATTCCTGCCCAAAATGCGCCATTAAAAAAACTAATTTCTAGCTGTTCGTAACGCTGAAAATAGAGTGTTGCAATAGACAATACAATAAAACCTGTTGCAGAGCTTAGCATGCGTGAGCTAGTTGAATTTAATGCCATTGTAAAAAACAATACTGAAAACAACAACACTCCAAAACTGCCTCCGAAGAAATAAAGTGCAAAAAACAAAAAACTATAGGCAATAAAAGCTAGTTCTTGAACTTGTTCAGGGCGAAGGAAAAGAATGTTTTTTTTTCGTTTGTCTAAACTGTATGCGACAATAAAAATAAGTGTACCTAAAAGAAGTAACAGATAAAAAGTGATAGAATAAACGACTTCGAAATTACTGAACAGAAACTTTGCGCCAATGGGAACAGACAGAACTAAAGCTGGTATGAGGTGAATTAGCCAATTAGGAATTTTCTTAAAAAACCGAATAATAAAACTCACTAAAACGCTACCGATAATGCTGTAAAATACAATATTTGTGGAAGAATCTTCATTGAAATCTGAACGAAAACTTGTGACACATGCCAAAATAAGTAAGCAAAAAGTTAAGCGAAGGTAGAGTGAAAAATTATTTATAAAAGGCATTGTTTTGAAGTTTTGAATTTAATAATTTGTGAACGTATTTATCATTCCTTAAACGTTCGAAGATTTGTAAATGTTCTATTCGATGGCAATCACTTCCAAATATATCGATTAGATCTTCTTTTAAAAGAAGATGTGCTTGTTTCCGAACATCTATACCATAATGATCTGAAAAAGAATTCCAATTCACTTGAATCATGCAACCACGCTCACGCAAATCGCGCGCAACAGCAACACTTCCATGAAAATATCTGTAACGTTCAAAATGTGCCAAAATTGGTTGAAATCCTTTGTTTTTTAGTGTGAAAATGAGTTCTTCCAACTGATTTGGCGGGTGGTTGAATGAGCATTCAAATAATATATGATTACCGTTGAATGGCAGTAATTGATTGGTTCGAATTAACTCTAAAAAATGATCGTCGTAAAAATATTCTGCTGAACATGCTAGTTCAATTGAGATTTTTGAGTCAAGAAGCGCTTGTTTTACCTCGCGGCATTTTTCCAGAATAATTTCCTTAGTATTGTCAAAAACGCCTTGTTTAATGTGAGGTGTAGTGATCAGTTTTTTGTAACCTAAATCTACAAATTGTTGAATCATAGCAATGCTTTGTTCCATTGTTTGAGCTCCATCGTCTATTCCTGGTAACAAATGCGAATGTATATCAACAATGGGAAGTTGTGCTGATTTTTTGTTTTTGGTAAAAATTTTTCTCAGCATTAAGAACGGTTTTGATACATCTTTTCGTAATAGTTTCTGTATGATCCTGCTAACACATTGTTTACCCATTCTGAATTTTCTAAAAACCACGAAATAGTTTTTTCAAGTCCTTCTTCAAAAGTTACACTTGGTTTCCAACCCAAATCATTGAACAGTTTTGTGGCATCAATTGCATAGCGTTGGTCATGTCCGGCCCTGTCTTTAACAAAAGTAATTAGTTTTTCGGCGCTTCCTTTTTCTTTGTTCCTTTTCAAATCCATTAGTTCACATATTTTATGGACTAAGTCAATGTTTCGCCATTCGTTCCATCCACCTATATTGTAATTGCAACCAAATTCACCAGAATGAAAAATTAGGTCTATTGCACGGGCATGATCTTCAACCCATAACCAATCTCTAATATTTTTTCCATCTCCATAAATTGGGAGTGGTTTTTCATTTAAAATATTGGAGATAATGAGAGGGATTAATTTTTCAGGATGGTGATGACTCCCATAATTATTTGAGCAATTAGATCTTTTTATTGGAAAACCATAGGTGTGAAAATAAGCGGAAACAAAATGATCTGATGCGGCTTTTGAAGCTGAATATGGACTTCTAGGATCGTATGCGGTTGATTCTAGAAAAAAACCTTCTTTGTCGAGTGAACCGAATACTTCATCGGTTGAAATATGATAAAAAGTGTGTTCTTCTGTTGTTTTCCAAAATTTACGTGCAAGATTCATTAGGTTTACTGTTCCCAAAACATTTGTTTGAACAAATTCCATCGGATTTTCGATTGATCTGTCGACGTGTGATTCTGCCGCTAAATGAATAATATCTGTTATAGAAAAAGTAGTTAGCACATTTTGAACATCTGTTTCATTACAGATATTACCTTTCACAAAATGGTGATTTGGAAGTTTTAAAACGTCATCCAAGTTGGAAAGATTTCCAGCGTAAGTTAATGCGTCGAAACTTACTATGTTGTAATTCGGATATTTCGTTGCGAATAAACGCACTACGTGCGAGCCGATGAATCCTGCTGCTCCTGTAATCAGTATGTTCATATCACGAAAATACAAACAATTTTGATGTGTTTTAGTAGGCTATTGAGAATACTTTTGAATCTATTTGTTGACAGCGTTTTTTAAGTATTTTTTCATCTATTTTAGTGACTTGTATGTTTTAAAAGCAAGCAATCCTTTACTGAAGATAGCGGTTTAATTTTAGAAAAACATGCGTTTTTTAGACGAAGAAAGTTATTTCTCACTTAAGTCAACTACATATTGCAGCATAATAGTTCTTGGCGATTCAATTTTCAAAGGGCGCAATGAATAAGTTCTATTCAAAATATTTGCTCCAATCAAAGCAATTTTGTGGTGGTCATTAAATGCGAAACTTAAACGCATATCAATTACGGTATTTCCAAAACGATGTGAATTGTAATAATCCATGTATTCCACATCTTGAATAAACGGCAAATCTTGCGTTGTTTCCTCAAAATCTTTCACAATCAAATCCATGTTTTCAATTTTACTAAAATATTTCACACTAACTCCAACTTGAAATGCATAAATTGACCATTCTACATCTGCTTTCACCTGATGAAGGAAACGGTATTTCAATATTCTCGATTCCGGATTAAGTGAAGTTAAATTGTAACTAAAATCTCGGTTGAAATCGTCTGTTGCATAAACGTAATCCGGATTTAATGTTTTTGGAACAATGTAATTGTAGCCCGTCACAAAAACGATCGAATTCTTTTTTGAAAAACTTGCTTTACCCGAGAATGAACAATCTATTCCCAATACTCTGCTATTTCCTGTATTCAAAAATTTAAATCCGGCGAATGAAGTTGGACTAGTTACATCCCACACACCGAACATATATTCGATGGTGTTTTGATATTCCTGCCAAAACCCTGCAATATCTAAAAATCCAACTAGTTTACCAATTTTTACACCTTGTTTAATGCCAAATTCTGCGTTCCAACTCGTTTCAGCTTTTAAGTTAGGATTAGAAAATACACCAAAATTTCCGACACCTGTTTTAATGAACCGCTCTGTAATAGTCGGAAACCGATAACCTTGTCCGAATGAAGTGCGCAAGTACGTTGCTTGTCCAATTTTTTGTGAAATGCCAGTTCGAAATATTGGTTTTAGCGCATCTATAGTGTCGTTTAATCGAAAACCTTCTAATCGAAAACCTGCACTAATATTTAAGCGTTTTTTTATTTTTTTTTCAGCTTGAAGATAAGTAGATAGATTACTTACATTGTTGTAGGGCGAACCAGATCCGCTAAAAATATTAGCAAAAGATTCGGTGTGTTGAAGTGTAATTCCGCCAATTAAATCAGTGTTTCCTAACTTTTTAATGCTTCGTTTTTGCTGATAATCGGCGTAAAAAACACTGGCTTCATTGTTTTGGTTAGCCGACATTTCATTGATCGTTCTTAAATAGCGCGTGTGCAAGGCGTGTTTTGCTTTTTTGCCGAAATAAATTGCGAAAGGATCTATATTGAAAATCACTTGGTTTTGCAAGAACATTGCTCCTGGATAAGCTCGAAATAGCCCTGCTGTGTCGTCTAACCAAGCAAAAATCATATTTGATTGAGCTAGCATTCCGTTTCCACTCAGTCCAACTTGTAAATTCTTGTTTTTCAATAATTTGCGCGAAAAACTGAAGTTCATCCGAATGCGTTTGGATTGCATTTGTTTGTTATTGAAGTTGGAAACGGTATCTGCAACTACAAAGGTGTCGATTATAGGCGGACCGATATATCCATGATCAAAATTCACATTTCCGCCAATTACTACGTCCCAATTTTTTCTTTTTTCCGAATAGAGAAAATTTCCACCTGCAATAATAGGAAGATCAGTATACCAAACCGAACCTAGTTCTTTCGTTTTCGAATACATTCCACCATAGCTAGTAAATCGGAGCACTTTTTTTGAAGTGGGATAAGCAGTTCTAATATTAATTGAACCGCTCAAAGCACTAGCTCCACTTAAAACGCTTGCAGCACCCTTAATTACTTCTACTTGTGCTATGTTTTCAACTGGAATGAATCCCCATTCAGGTCTACCTGCATCTCCAGAAAGCAAAGGAACATCGTCAACTAAAACAGCAACTTTTGAACCTACACCAAAGGTGAATCCACTTCCTCCCCGAATTTGCGGTTCTCCATCCAGAATGTTTAAACCCGGAGTTTGATCTAATGCGCTTTCAATGCTTCGTGTATTTTTGTTTGCAATCAGTTCTGGTCTAATTATTTCTAGAGAAACGGTTTGTTCTTCTATGGGTTTATCGAATTTTCCAACAGAAATAACTACTTCGTCGATTTCGGTTTCTTTTGCCTGAAAACTTAAATTAACTGCTTGAGTTTTTCGTGGGTCAATCAACAAAGAGTCTATTCCAAATTCAGCATTTGAAAAAAAGAGGTATTGTTTTTTAGTGCAATCTATTAATAAAGTATAACTTCCATTTGTTTCAGAAAGTGTTTTAACAGACTTCGTATAAACGATTGCTCCGGGAACAAGTTCTTTTTGCGCATCGAAAACCAGACCTTTAATTACACATTCTTGCGAGAAAGTAAAGGTGGAAAAGACAAAAAATAAGCTGTGTAAAAGAACTTTCAACTTTTAATTTTGGGTATATATTTTAGAAAAGGCAGCTTTATTTGTTTGAACGCGAACAATGAATTGGCGTAAATTGGATACGTCAAAGTTACTTTCAAGTGTTCCAGAATAAATTTTTCTTCCTTGTAAATCAAAAACTTCAATTGTTCCATCTTCATTTTCATGGTTCAAAATTGATAATTGACCATCGTTAATGGCAACCTGAACAAGAGAATTTTGGTTGGTTTCAATGTTTGCATTGGTATTTTTTAACTCAACGTCATCAATCCACAATTGATCATTGTCTGAACCTCCACCCGGAGTTTTATTTGTTGTAAAAGTTATTAAAATAAATACGGGAGTATTCACGAAAGAATAGTTGAAAGGAATGCTCATTCTGATCCAAGCACTATTCGTTTTCGCGAAATTTTTTATCGCTGTTCCAACAAGGTATACTTGAGAAGGAGCGTCAATAGGATCTCTAAAAGCATAATTGTCGTGGATTATAGCACTTACTCGTGCAGAATCAGTTGTGTTTCCACTCGCAGGTATAAATTTGGCCCAAAAAATCAGTGAATCTGGAGTGTCAGTATAAGCTTCTGAAAAGTTTGCATCTGCAATTATGGATGAATTATAGTTAGATGTGTTTGTTGGAGCTGCACTTCCCATATTTATTTTTCCTACTGTTAAGTTTCCGTTTGCAATAACTCCAATTGTTGAATTGGAGAATATCCGGGCTGATTTTGTTCCAGCCGATCCTGGTCGAATATCTGTTGAGCTTTCTAACTGATCACCGGCAAAACTACTTAGTAAACCTCCAGCAGATAAGAATCCGTTCCAGTTGGTCGGCTCTTCACCAGAACTAACTGTTTGCCAAGATTCAAAATTAGAGTTTGCAATTTGTTGTTGAGCAGAAAGAGTAACTGAACAAAGTAGTAATCCAATAGTAAGTATTTTGTTTTTCATAGGTGTAATTTTCACAAACTTCGGGTTTTTAATTCATATTTTAAAATCTTTAGAAGAAAACAGCAATTTTTAGAGAATCTCTTTATCTAACCATTCCACTAAATGGTAAATAAAAAACTGAAGTGCTTTTGAATCTCTTTCACCAGTTTGCGAGGTGTTTAGCGTATGATTTGAGTCCGGAATAATTAAAAAAGCATTAGCTTCATTTTGAGTTTGTACCCAATCAAAAAGAGCTTCGCCATGGTCGAAAGGAACTGATTCGTCGTTTTTGGAGTGCGCTATAAAAACAGGTTTCTGAATAGATTCAATTGCGGATTGCACATTCCAAGTGGTGTTACTCAGAAGTGTTTCATCTAAAAAGTGCGCACCTTGGGGAAGTTCTTGCTTTGTTCGCGAGTTTGTTCGATAGAAAACACCATTCTCCATCCATTCGTTCATTATTTCATTTGATCGAACATCGAGTGTTTTCATAGCGCATAGTAATACGAGGGCATCAATATGTGAACTGTCATTTAAGTAATTTTTCATTGCAAATGAAGCCGAAACACCTCCCATTGAATGGGCGAGGAGGATTAATTTTTGAGGGTCCCCAAAATACCCACCAGCCTTCAATTCACATGCCATGAAATAAATATCTTCTGTTTCTAGTTGCCTGCAATTTCGCTCGTAAGCTTCTAAATCATTGAATAGGTCACCATCGTTTGAAATTCCGCAATGGGTATAATTAAATGCAACGGATGAAATGTGGTATTTGGCAAGTGTTTTTTGTAGAGTGGGGAAGAAACCAAAGTGATAAAAACCGTTGTGTCCGCAACAAATTAATACACACGGAGCAGTTTCACTTACTTGTAGAAAGTTTCCTCGAATATCTCCATTTGGAGAACGCAGTAGAAATTTAGATTCTTTCATTGTTTAAAAAAAGCCAAGATAACATGTTTTCCCACGCCAAAAAAGTGCTGGAAATGGAATTTTAATGGAGTTTAGCGGTTTCACTATTTTTTTCATTGTTTTGTTTTTTATTGGAAGCTTCTCCCAATCGATATCTAAAGAAAAGGCAAATTCACGTTCGGCATAATAATCTGTTGTAGAAGTTTGATAAAAATTTACATCTCCAATAATTTTCGCGTTTACACTGTATCCAAAATCTAATTCCAGCCATTTTGGAAATTTCGTATTTTCGTTTAAAAACAAAGCTGGCCTTACACCAATCCAATAACTTTGCGCGTTGTAATCTTTGAGAAGGCGTTCACTCCAATTACCTCCTAAAACGTTTGGTCTTAGCGCAGCAAAAGGTGAAGCTTTGTATCCGATTCTGAAACGAAGTCTTTGTTCGTTGAATGCGAATTCTTGCCCAAGGAAAAGTCCAGCACCAATACTATTACTCAATAAATCTGCATTCGAAAATCCCCATTCAGCACTATGTCCATCTAAGATTTCTAATATCAATTGATAGGTCCACGCTGAAGTGACACCGATTATGCTTGCAGTTTTTGGTTTACAACCTGTCCATAGCCAAATATCTTTTTGGGCACTTGCCACTTGATAGGTGGTGAATGCGTGACCAAGTTTGTCCATTTGCAGCCAGTTTTTACTGTCGTTGAAAAAATGAAATTTCGATTTTGGATAATCTTTATACCAAATTGAGTTTAGAGCAGTAAAAGTTCCGATTGTAACAACAAATTCAGAAGTTGCAAGAATTAGAACTTTTTTTTTATTCAAAGAGTCTGTTTGTGCAACTGAGAAGTTGTAGTAAACTAATATTAGAGTAAAAAGAATTAGTTTTTGCATTATTCGAAGATATAAATTCTTTTTAAAATGAGTTAAGCCAATCTTTGTATTCTTTTACTTTATCGTCATTGTAATGTAAAATTCCCATTCCTTTTACAAATTGGGTTGAAACCAATTGCGCTCTTTTTAATTGATTTATGTGGGCATGAACGGAACTTTGACGAAGTTTGAGTTGAAATGCTAATTCAGTTTGATTTATAGCTGATCTACTTTGGATGAGTTTAAGCATATTGTATCTGTTGTGATGAGCAAATGCTTTTGAAATCGTCAGCATTTCATTTAGTTGTTGTTTCAAGTTTGTTTTGTTTGAGATTCCCATTTTTAGTATTTTTTGAATATGTTAGATTAAATTTAGAAATTAAAATTTAATAATTCATAATATTCAATCAAAAAATGATTAAATAATCAATTCGTTAAAAACTGGTTATTACGAAAACAGGAAAACGTGTTATTGTGAAAACATGGAAATAGGAAATTGCGAAAAAATGAAAACAAGTTATTACAAAAACATGAAACCATGTTATTGTGATAACACGAAAACAACTAATCACTAAAACATGAAACCATATTATTACGTAAACAAGTTTTTAGAAAAACATCAAAAGAATTATATTAAACAAATGAAAACTCTTTAAAACCAATGATTAATTAAAAACCCAGTCGAACCGTTCAGACAATATTTTGTGTATTCGATTCAAAACAGCCTCGTTTTCAATTTTTTCAAATACTTCTCCTACAAAAGCTCCAACCATCAACTGCCTTGCAGCAGCTTCACTCAAGCCGCGAGCACGTAAGTAAAAAACAGCTTCTTCATCTAATTGTCCTGTGGTAGAACCATGAGAACATTTTACGTCATCGGCATATATTTCTAGCTCTGGTTTTGAATTCACAGTTGCATCATTGCTAAGTAAAACATTTCCATTCGATTGAAAAGCGTTTATTTTTTGGGCATCTTTTCGAACAAATACTTTTCCATTAAAAACTGCCGTGGCTTTGTCGTTTATAACACCTTTATATAATTCATTCGATAGGCAATTCGGAACTTTATGATCAACAATTGTGTGATTATCTACGTGTTGATTTTCTTTTAAAATATATGCTCCATTTAGGTTGGTTAAACAATTTTGACCGTTTACATTAATAGTCAGATTGTTACGAACTAAGCCGCCATTTAACGTAACGGTATTGATAGTGAAAGTAGAATTTTGTAACTGATTAACGATTTCAGTTGCAATGTGAAATTGAGCATCGTTTTCCTCTTGTAATTTGTCAATGGTGATTTTTGAATTTAAACCAACATTAATTTCGTTCACTATATTCGTAAATCCAGAAGAGTTTTCACTGGAAATAAAGTGTTGAATAAAATTCACCTCTGAAAATGCTTCCGCAGAAATTATGTAACGCAAATTGGAAAGTATATTACTTCCATCAGTAATATGAATAATTTCAATTGTTGGTTCAATTTGCATTTTTGCACTCACATGCACATACAATCCATCTGTCGTGTATGCAGTATTGAAAGCATTAAAAACTTCATTTTCTAACACAAGTTCGCTTCCAAAAACAGCTATTTCGTTCGTTTCTATTTGAGAAAGCGCTTCAATTTTTAATCCTGCTGGATAGTTTTTGGAAGAATTTTCAGAAGAAAAATGGCCATTAATAAAAACAAACTTCAAGGAACTATCAGACATTCCGAAATTAGATTTCAGTTGAGTAAGATTTCCGATAGAAAGTTCGGCATTTTTAATCTTTGTTGTTCGCGTATATTTCCAAGCTTCTGTTTTTGAAGTTGGGAATGGTGTGTTTTCAATTACCTCAAGTGCTTTTGCACGAAGGTTATCATTCAATAAAAACTTACCATCTGCTGTGTTCCACTTAACTTGCGAAGCAGTATCTTTTACTAATGTTTGCATAGTTTATTGTGCTGCGAATTCTGCTTTAATCCAATCGTATCCTTTCTCTTCTAACTCCAAAGCGAGTTCTTTCGTGCCCGTTTTCACGATTTGTCCGTCATATAAAACATGAACAAAATCTGGAACAATATAATCTAACAAACGTTGGTAATGCGTAATTACAATTGTTGCGTTTTCTGTTGATTTGAGTTTATTTACACCATTTGCCACAATGCGCAATGCGTCAATATCAAGACCAGAATCAGTTTCATCTAAAATTGCCAATTTCGGTTCAAGCATGGCCATTTGAAAAATTTCGTTCCGTTTTTTTTCTCCTCCTGAAAAACCTTCGTTCACAGAGCGGGAAGCTAATTTAGGATCTAGTTCAACGATAGCAGATTTTTCCTTCACTTTTGCCATAAAATCTTTCGCCGAAATACCTTCTTGTCCGCGGTATTCAAGAATTTCATTCAAAGCTGTACGTAAGAAGTTCACATTAGAAACTCCCGGAATTTCTACAGGATATTGAAATGCCAAGAACATTCCTTCTCGCGCACGGTCTTCAGTGGAGAGTTCCAATAAATCTTTTCCATCAAAATCAACTGAGCCTGCAGTTACTTCGTATTCTTCACGACCTGCTAAAATATTTGCTAATGTACTTTTTCCAGCACCATTTGGACCCATGATTGCATGTACTTCGCCAGCTTTCACCTCTAAATTTAATCCTTTTAGAATTTCTTTCCCGTCAATTGACGCGTGTAAATTTTCAATCTTAATCATCCTATATATTCTAATTTCTTTATCTCGTTTGTTGTTTCTTCATTCTAAACTCAACATTCTAAATTAGCCAACTGAGCCCTCTAGTGATATCGACAATAATTTTTGTGCTTCAACAGCAAATTCCATTGGTAATTGATTCAACACTTCTTTGCAATACCCATTCACAATTAAACTGATTGCCTTTTCTTCTGATATTCCGCGTTGCAAGCAATAAAAAATTTGATCTTCTCCAATTTTTGATGTTGTTGCTTCGTGTTCAATTTTTGCAGTCGGATTTTTGCATTCTATATATGGAAAAGTGTGTGCCCCACATTCGTCTGTCATTAACAATGAATCACATTGTGAAAAATTTCGAGCATTGTGAGCGTTTTTGTGTATTTGAACTAATCCACGGTATGAATTATGCGATTTTCCAGCTGAAATTCCTTTTGAAATGATTGTAGATTTAGTGTTTTTACCCAAATGAATCATTTTAGTTCCAGTGTCTGCCTGCTGAAAATTATTGGTTACAGCAACTGAATAAAATTCGCCAATTGAGTTGTCTCCTTTTAAAATGCAAGAAGGATATTTCCAAGTAACAGCAGAACCTGTTTCAACCTGCGTCCATGAAATTTTCGCATTTCTTTCACAAATTCCACGTTTAGTTACGAAGTTAAAGATTCCCCCTTTACCTTCTTTATCGCCTGGATACCAGTTTTGAACCGTTGAGTATTTGATTTCTGCGCCCTCAAGTGCAATTAATTCTACAACAGCTGCATGCAATTGGTTCTCGTCGCGTTGTGGTGCGGTGCACCCTTCTAAGTAGGACACATATGAGCCCTCGTCGGCAACTACTAAAGTACGTTCGAATTGACCTGTATTTGCTTCGTTAATTCTGAAATAAGTAGACAATTCCATCGGACAACGAACGCCTTTTGGAATGTAACAAAACGATCCATCAGTGAAAACAGCTGCGTTTAATGTTGCGTAGAAATTATCTGTTGCAGGAACAACAGTTCCCATGTGTTTTTGAATCAATTCGGGATATTCTTGAACTGCGTCTGAAAAAGAGCAAAAAATAATTCCTAACTCTTTTAATTTTTCTTTGAAACTTGTTGCAACTGAAACAGAATCCATCACAAAATCTACAGCAACACCAGTTAAGCGTTTTTGTTCTTCCATTGAAATTCCTAGTTTCGCCATGGTTGCCTTCATTTCAGGATCTACATCGTCCCAAGACTCATATTTTTTGGTTTGTTTTGGAGCCGAATAATAAGAGATTGTTTGAAAATTTGGTTTCTCGTAGTGAACGTGCGCCCAAGTTGGTTCTGTCATTTCTTTCCACAATTTGAAACTATTCAAACGGTAATCGAGCAACCATGCGGGTTCATTTTTTTTGGAAGAAATTAAACGAATTATATCTTCGTTTAATCCAATTGGTGCTTTATCGGATTCTATATCAGTTGTGAAACCAAATTTGTATTCCGAATTCTCGAGGTCTTTTGCAAGATCGTTTTCAGTGTAATTCATCTGATTTTAAATTAAAGTGAAAATGATTCGCCACAACCACAAGTGCGCCCAGCGTTTGGATTAGAAAAAATAAATCCTTTTCCATTTAATCCTCCGGAAAAATCCAGCGTTGTTCCAATTAAATATAAAAAAGACTTTTTGTCTACAACTACTTTTACACCATTGTCTTCAAAAATTTTATCGTCTTCCTTTTCAGTATTGTCGAATGTTAGTTGGTACATCAGACCAGAGCATCCACCTCCTTCAACGCCAACACGAATAAAATAACCAACTTTACCATCGTCTTCCATTAGACGAGCTGCTTGTTTTTTAGCGTTTTCTGTAACTGTTATCATATCACTTTCAAATAAATCTATTTACAATCTTATTTAGAATAAGTTTAAATAGAGATGTAATTTTGGGACAAATATACCACTTTTATGGTATATGAACAAATATTAAAAAGATATATTGGTCTTTTTTTCTTTTATACGTAGGGAAGTTTAACTTTGCATTTAATTGAAAGCGGAACTGGGTGTAATTCCTAGACTGTCGTGCAACTGTAAGGTGAAAACCAAAGTCAGATACGCTTGTAAAAAAAGTTAAACATTCACGAAAAAATGTTGAAAATATGAAGTATTTTAGTTCTATAATTAAAAGAGTGCTTTTTGTAGTTTTATTTTTAAACGCCAAATCTGTTAGTTGTCAATTTGCCGGTCCTGTTGGTCAAATTTCGAGTACAGCAATTCCAATCAACGATCCGTCAATTGTTTCTTGGGGCGATTCGGTTTCGATTGTTAGAGGACCACAAAACATTAGCGACATAAACTCGCCTTTAGTTTCCTTCGGAAGTTCAGATTTTGCTCTTGGGCAAGCCAATTCAAATGTTGTTAGTTTAGGAGACGGCGGTTCGGCTACTTATTATTTTTCTGCTCCAATTATAGATTTGCCGGGGTTTGATTTTGCTATTTTCGAAAACGCATTCAATGATTCTTTTTTAGAATTAGCTTTTGTTGAAGTAAGTTCTGACGGAATTTATTTTGTTCGTTTTCCGGCAGTTTCAAATATGCAAAATGCTACTCAAATTGGCCCTTTCGATAATCAAGGAGATGCATCTCTACTTAATAACCTAGCAGGAAAATACAGAGTAAATTATGGAACGCCATTCGATTTGAATGAATTGGTTTTTTATCCGGCTATTAATTTGCAACAAATTCATTATATTAGAGTAATTGATGTTATTGGGTCGGTTAACAATCTATATGGCTCTGTTGATATAAATTCCAATTTAATTAACGATCCTTTTCCAACAGATTTTCCTACTAGTGGATTTGATTTAGATGCAGTTTCAATTATGCATCAAGCAGGTTTGTCTTTAATTGATGAAACAATTCAACGAAAAATTGAAGTATATCCAAATCCAGTTCAAGCTGGAAAGAATTTAATGATTTTTTCAAGTGATGAAATTTTAGAACTTAGTTTATATGATTTACAAGGAAGAATAATTCTACAATCAATTAATTCATTGCAGATAAGTTCGCCCGAAGCAGGAAATTATTATTTATTAATTAAATCGAACAGTGAAACTTCGATTAAAAAAATTCAAGTTTATTAATGAGAGAACAAATTCAACACAAAATAGATTTCAAAACTAAGCCACTTCAATCATTGGGTATCTTAGAGGAAATTGCTCTAAAAATTGCATTAATTCAACAAACGATTTCTCCTGTACTAGAAAGTCCAACAATAGTTGTTTTTGCTGGAGATCATGGGATTACGAAAGAAGGAGTTAGTGCTTATCCCCAAGAAGTGACGTATCAGATGGTTTTAAATTTTTTAAATGGAGGTGCTGCAATAAATGTTTTTGCACGTCAAAATGGAATCGAATTGAAAATTGTAGATGCCGGAGTGAATTTTGATTTTATGAATGTAGAAGGATTAATATCGAACAAAGTTGCAAAAGGGACTAAGTCTTTTCTTACCAATTCTGCAATGACATCTGCAGAGACTTCAAGTGCTATTCAATTAGGGCGAAATCTTATTGCTGATATAATTCAAAAGGGATGTAATGTTGTAGGTTTTGGTGAAATGGGTATTGGAAATACTTCTTCTGCTAGTATGCTCATGCATTACGTTTCAAAAATCCCTTTGGCCGATTGCGTTGGCAGAGGAACAGGTTTAAACGATATTCAGTTAGCGAATAAAATTCAAATACTTCAAAAAGCAAAAGATTTCCATGGTGAAATTGAAAACGGATTAGAAATTTTGACAGCTTTTGGAGGTTTTGAAATTGCTCAAATGGTGGGTGCTTTTTTGCAAGCTTTTGAAGATAAGGTTTTAATTTTAGTTGATGGATTTATTGCCTCAAGTGCTTTTATAATTGCACAAATGCTTGCACCTGAAATTATTAATTACGCACTGTTTTGTCATTTAAGTAATGAAAGCGGACATAAAAAAATGTTAGATTTCTTGAACGCTAAACCAATTCTTTCTATTGGCATGCGCTTAGGTGAAGGAAGTGGCTGTGCAGTTGTTTATCCATTAATTGAGAGCTCTCTAGCTTTTTTAAATGAAATGGCAAGTTTTGAAAGTGCACAAGTTTCAACAAAAGAAAAATGAAAGAAGAGCTCCGTATATTTTTCACAGCTTTAATGTTTTATACACGTATTCCTTGTCCGTCATGGGTAGATCACTCTCCAGTGTACATCAACAAAGCTACTCGGTATTTCCCTTTGATAGGATGGATTGTTGGATCAATTTCTTGGGGCGTTTATTTTATTTCGATTTATTTTTTTCCTATTGAAATTGCTGTAGTGTTATCATTACTTGCAGGCGTATTATGTACTGGTGCGTTTCATGAAGATGGCTTAGCAGACGTTTTTGATGGATTTGGTGGAGGCTGGACGAAACAAAAGATTCTAGAAATAATGAAAGATTCGCGTATTGGTGCATACGGAGGAATTGCTTTAGTTTTTTTATTCGCCTTTAAATTTTATGGTTTGAGTTTCATTCTGAGTCATTTTTGTAAGACAGAATGGTGGTTTACATTGTTATTTTTTATTTCATATCACTCTCTTGCCAGATTAACTGCTTTAGGAATTGTTTTTACTTCCTTTTATGCTCGAGATGATTTAGACAGTAAAGCCAAACCAATTGCTCAGTCTCATTCTTATAAAGAGATTACTGGAGCATTAGTTTTTGGATTGATTCCAATATTATTTTTTTGTTTCATAAATTGGAAATTATTTAGTGTATTCATTCCAATTTTATTACTCGTTTTTTTTGCTCGACGTTATTTTATTAAATGGTTGGGAGGTTACACAGGAGATTGTTTAGGAACGGTTGAACAATTAGCTGAATTAGTAATTCTTTTGATAATAGTAGCTTTATGGAAGTAGTATTAATTAGACATACTTCTGTTGCAATTTCCTCATCTATTTGTTACGGAAAATCAAATGTGAATTTGGCTGAAACTTTCGAGGAGGAATCGAAATTGATTTGTACTAAATTCCAATTCCAAATCGAATTCGATGAGGTTTTTTCAAGTCCTTTGGATCGATGCGTTGAATTGGCAAACTGTTTTTCATTAAATCCGAGAATTGATGAACGACTAATTGAATTAGATTTTGGCGATTGGGAAATGAAACCTTGGAATGAAATTCCATCAGATGAATTAACTACTTGGATGAATAATTTTGTTAGTGAAAGTCCAAAAAATGGTGAAAATTTCCTTGCACTTGTCAAGAGAAGTAACCTCTTTTGGGATGAACTTCGTAACACAAACTTGAAAAGAGTAGCAGTTGTTTCTCATGCCGGGTTTATTAGAGCTAGTTTAAATTATTTCTTGAAAATTCCACTGGATAGTGTTTTTAAGTTAGATATTCCTTTCGGAAATGTAACAATAATTCAAATGAATAACGAACCTAAATTTGACAAAATTGTTCGTTTTAATGTTTGATTTTGAATTTATGAAAAGCATTTTATACCAATTCACTACTGGTATTCAGTATGTTTCTAAAATTTCTATACTAACTTTGCCGCATGCGCGTTATTCGTAATTTAGATTCAGGTATACTTTTTTCAAAACCCGTTCTCACTTTGGGAACATTTGATGGGGTGCATTTAGGTCACCAAGAAATTTTGAGAAACTTGGCTGAACGAGCAAGAAAGAATGGGAAAGAATCGGTGTTATTTACCTTCGACCCGCATCCTAGAATTATTTTAGACCCAATAAATCATTCAGTTAAATTAATAGATACGCTAGAAGAGCGTTTAAAAAAACTAGAGGAAACAAGATTAGATACCGTTATTTTATTTCCCTTCACAAAAGAATTTTCTCAATTATCTGCTTGCGCTTTTGTGGAGGAAATTTTAGTTAATAAACTCGATGTGTCTGAAATGTTTGTTGGTTATGACCATCATTTTGGGAAAAACAGGTCAGGTAATTTTAATGAATTAAAACAGTTAGGAACTGCATTTGATTTTCGAGTTTCTCAGATTGAAGCCGTTCAACTAGAATCGGATTCTATTAGTTCAACCAAAATTCGGAAAGCAATTTCTGAGGGAAACACGCTTCAAGCCATGCGTTTTTTAGGAGTTCCGTATCAGTTTTCGGGAGAAGTTATTAAAGGGAATCAGTTAGGAAGAACAATTGGGTTTCCAACAGCAAATGTTTCTGTTAAAGAGGAAACTAAACTTATTCCTGCTCATGGTGTGTATGCTGTTCGAATTGAAATAAACAGCAATTGGTACAAAGGAGTAATGAACATTGGAACCAAACCAACAGTTCAAGATGCATTAAAAACTACTATTGAAGTATTTATTTTCGATTTTTCTACCGATATTTATGGGGAAGAAATACGTGTTTTGGTTTACGATTTTATTCGTTCAGAGCAGCGTTTTTCTTCGATAGAAGAATTAAAGTTACAATTAAAAAAAGATGAAAAAACTGCTCGTAATTTGTTGC
>JANNWW010000128.1:0-31726 GCA_031409255.1 Crocinitomicaceae bacterium | reverse complement strand
ACGATGTGTCGCAAGGAATAATTGGGGTCATTCCCTTCTTTTGGTCTTCCTAAATGCGACATTAGCACCACACTTCCTCCTTTTTCTAAAATGTGTTTAATTGTAGGAATTGCTGCGCGGATACGAGTATCGTCGTTCACTTGAAAGGTTTCTTTATTCAATGGAACATTGAAATCTACACGAATGAGTGCACGTTTACCAGAAAAATCGTATGTTGAAATGGATGCCATGATAAAAATATGTATGTACAAAGATAAAAAAGTATCTTCATTAAAAAGTGATGATAGAAGTGAATTTATCTAAATCACTTAAGTTCAACTTCCACATTTAACGCTTTCAAACTATTGATTAATTTTAACGACGGCTCCACTTTCACGTTTTTAGAAGGAAGCGTTACGTGTAATTCTGACAATGAATCTTGAACTACAAATTTCACTTCGCAAGCGCCATGATTTTGCTTGAATAAATCATCAATTTTAGAAATCATTAACTGGTCTAACATCGAAAGTTGTAAGGTTAAGTTTAAAGCGGCGCTTCTGTTTTCCATCAACGTATCAATTTTATCTATACTCGATAAATTGAATTCAATGCGTTTTTTCTTTGTGATTTTATCAGGGTAACGACTTTCCTCAACACGACCTCGAATTACAACCGATAAATCTTTTGTCATCAGGTGTTTGTTGCGCAAATAATTGTCTCCAAAAACAAATTGTTTGTGATTCGACTTGTAGTCTTCTAAAATCAATATTCCATATTGCGAACCAGATTGCGCAGTTAAATGTTGCGCATCCATTATAATTGCTGGAATGGTAAGTTCTTTGTTCAACAGTTCCGTTACGTTTGCTAGCATGCTCACATTTCCTGAACAAAATGCGTCTATTTGAACTTTATATTGATCGAGTGGGTGACCTGAAATAAACATTCCAACCACTTCCTTTTCGAATTTTAATTTGTGAAATATCGGCCATTCCTCCGTTGCTGGAACTGTTGGCTCGGGCATTTGAACGTTCGAATTTTCTCCGAACAATGAAACTTGGGATGAATCTTCGTCGCCCTGCAAACTCGATCCATATTTTAAAGCGTTTTCAATAAATGTTCTGCCAGTTGCATCTGGAGCGAAATATTGCGCGCGGTGAACTTTCGTGAAACTGTCTAGTCCGCCTGCATATGCCATACTTTCCAACGCTTTTTTGTTAACAAAACGCAAGTTACAGCGCGAAGTAACATCAAAAACGGATGTAAAGAAACCGTTGTTTTCGCGTTCTTCAATTAAGTTTTCAACAGGGCCACTTCCCAAACCTTTAATTCCGCCTAATCCAAAACGAATAGCGCCTTCTTTGTTGACCGTAAATTCATACGATGATTCGTTTATATCTGGACCTAAAACAGGAACACCCATTCTTCGGCATTCTTCCATAAAGAAGGAAACCTGTGAAATGTCGTTCAAGTTATTAGAAAGCACTGAAGCCATATACTCTGCTGGGTAATTCGCTTTCAAATAGGCTGTTTGATAAGCAATCCATGCGTAGCAAGTAGAGTGAGATTTGTTAAATGCGTAAGAGGCAAATGCTTCCCAATCTTTCCAAATTTTTTCTAATTTTTCTTTATCATGTCCATTTGCTATTGCTTGCTCAATGAACTTTGGTTGCATTTTATTGAGTACATCAATCTGCTTTTTACCCATTGCTTTTCGCAAAACATCGGCATCACCTTTCGAGAAATCTGCTAGTTTTTGTGAAAGAAGCATTACCTGTTCTTGGTAGACCGTAATTCCATATGTTTCTCCTAAATATTCTTCACATGCATCTAAATCGTATACAATTTCTTCTTCGCCATTTTTTCTACGAACGAAACTTGGAATGTATTCAAGCGGACCCGGACGATACAAGGCGTTCATTGCAATTAAATCGGCAAATACCGAAGGTTTCAAATCGCGCATATATTTTTGCATTCCTGGACTTTCGTATTGAAAAACACCAACTGTTTCTCCTCGTTGGAATAGTTCGTAGGTTTTTAAATCATCTACTGGAAAAGTATCGGGATCTAAATCAATTCCATGACGTTTCTTTACAATTTTAACAGCAGTTTTAATGAGTGTTAGCGTTTTTAAACCCAAGAAATCCATTTTCAATAAACCAGCAGATTCAGCTACTGAGTTGTCAAATTGCGTGCAATACATGCTCGAATCTTTCGCTGTTGCAATGGGAACGTAATCGCGAATGTCGCCTGGAGTAATTATAACGCCACAGGCATGAATTCCCGTATTCCGAACTGATCCTTCAATTTTTACAGCTTGTTGTAGCACTCGCGCTTTCAAATCTGATCCATTGAAAATGGAACGTAATTCCAAAACATTTGCAAAATCTTGCTGTGAACGCGATAGTTTTTCAGCTAATTCAGTTTCATCGTTAAAGAAAATCTTCTGTAAGGAAAGGTTGTCGGGAACCAATTTTGCGATTCCATTTGTGTCCATCAAAGGCAAATCAAACACACGACCCGCATCTCGAATAGATGACTTTGCAGCCATTGTTCCATAGGTAATAATTTGCGCAACTTGATTTGCTCCGTATTTTTCGATTACCCAATCAATCACTCGTCCCCGTCCTTCATCGTCAAAATCGATATCAATATCGGGCATCGAAACTCGGTCTGGGTTCAAGAAACGCTCAAAGAGTAAGTCATATTTAATCGGATCTACGTTTGTAATTCCAGTACAATAAGCAACTGCTGAACCTGCTGCTGAACCACGACCAGGTCCAACAGAAACGCCCATGTCTCGAGCGGCTTGACAAAAATCTTGTACAATCAAGAAATAACCAGGATAACCGGTTTTTTCAATTGTAACCAATTCAAAATCGAGGCGTTCACGAATTTCAGCTGTTATTTCACCGTATCTTTTTTTAGCACCTATTTCTGTTAGGTGTCGTAAGTAGGCGTTTTCACCCCGTTTTCCACCATCAGCTTCGTCATCTAAATTTTTAAATTCTTCAGGAATATCAAAGGCTGGAAGTAAGACCTCACGCGCAAGGGTATATGGCTCAATCTTATCAATTATTTCTGTAATATTTTCAATTGCCTCAGGAATATCTAAGAACAATTCCTTCATTTCTTCTTGCGATTTGAAGTAATATTCTTCGTTTTCTAAACCAAAACGAAAATTTCGTCCTTTTCCTTTTGGAGTAGAAACCAATTGCGAATCGCGCACACACAAGAGTACATCGTGCGTACTTGCATCTGCGCGCGAAGCATAAAAAGTATTATTTGAAGCCACTAATTTTACTGCATGATCTTTCGAAAAGCGCTGTAAAACGGTATTCACACGATCTTCATCTTCTTGTCCGTGGCGAACAATTTCAATGTATAAATCGTCTTCAAAAGTTTCTTTCCACCAAACTAAAGCTTGCTCGGCTTGTTTTTCACCCACATTCAAAATCATGTTCGGAACTTCACCGTTTAAGCCACCAGTTAGAACAATTAATCCTTCGTGATATTGTTGAATGATTTCTTTGTCGATGCGCGGAACGTAGTAAAAACCTTCCGTACTCGCGAGCGATGAAAGTTTAATGAGGTTGTGGTAACCAATCTTATTTTTTGCGAGGAAAACAACTTGATAACCAGAATCTTTCGTGTTTTTATCTAAACGATTTTTACAAACATTTAATTCACAGCCAATAATTGGAAGCAAATTTTCTTTTGTGAAAGTTTCATTGTTTTCTTCAGCAGCTATACGCTCTGCTTTAAGTGATTTGTTGTATAAAGAAACTTCTTTCTCAAAATGAAACGCAGCCATCATATTTCCCGAATCGGTTAATGCAACAGCTTTCATGTTGTGTTTTAACGCTGATTTGACCAATGATTTTACATTCATTGTTGATTGCAGAATCGTGAAGCTTGTGTGGTTGTGCAAGTGAACAAATGGAACATTTGCTAATCTGTTTCGCGCTTCTTCGTGATCAATGTCGCTAACATTTGCTAATTCAGTACTCTTTTTGAGTTCTTCACTCGCTTTTTTGAGATTGATATGTGTTAAACCAAGAGGCTGAATAAAACTCGGATTGATTTCTTTGAATCGGTTGAAATAATCGTTTTCAACCTTGAGTTCTTCTTTTGTGAAAACTTCACGGCGAATAAGTTCGAAGAAACAACGTGTTGTAGCTTCCACATCGGCAGTTGCGTTGTGTGCTTCGCCAAAAGGAACTTCAAATAAATACTGGTGAAGTTCTGTGAGTGTTGGAAGTTTGAATTTCCCTCCACGTCCTCCAGGAAGTTTAAGTAATTCGGCTGTTTTCTCTGTACAGGTATCTAAAACAGCTAAATTGTGCATATTCGTTTCAATTCCTGTTCGTAGGAATTCAGCTCCCATTATGTTTAAATCGAAACCTATGTTTTGTCCTACTACAAATTCTGCTCTTGAAAGCGCGTCATTGAATTCGGCAATTACATCTTCTAAATCTACACCTTGTTCTTCTGCTAATTGGGTCGAAATTCCGTGAATTCGTTCTGCATCGTAAGGAATATCGAACCCATTTGGGCGAATTAAATAATCTTTTGATTCAACTATGTTCCCAAGTTTATCGTGCAATTTCCAAGCAATTTGTATGGCACGCGGCCAGTTATCGAAGTCCGTTAAAGGCGCATTCCAATTTCTGGGTAAACCCGTTGTTTCCGTATCAAAGATTAAATACATGCTAGAATTGTGAGAACAAATTTAGCGAATTGCAAGCACTCTTCGAAATGAAAAAAGGAAAGTGTTGAAAACTATTTTGAAGAATTAGACAGATCTTTGACTTATAATTATTCTTCCACAAAAACTTTAAAACGCAAGGTTTCTACTTGGTTTTTTGTGTTACAATAAATAAGAATAGTTCGGTCTTGTTGGTAATATTTCCCAGCTGTTTCGAAGGTAAGTTTTATTTCACCGGATTGTCCTGGTGGAATTGGAGTAGGGAGAATCACTTTTGTACAGTGACAACCTACTTTGTAGGATGTAAATTTGAGTGAGTCTGTGCCGGGGTTTTCAATAATGTAGGTGTGCTCTAAAACTGGTCCGGCTTTGGTTTTCGGAAATTTGTGTAATTTCTCTTTGCAATAAAAATCCGCCTCCTGGCCGAAACCAAGGGCGGAAATTAATAGTAAAATTGCGACTAAAAAAGTGCGCATAAATTCTTAGTTGTTAACTGGAGCACCAGTTTCGTTCACTGGAGAAGTTCCTTCTGGAGCAGGAAGAACATTTCCTTTGATACGAACAATTTTAGTTGGCTCGTTTACAGCGTTTGAAGTAATTGTAACTGATTTGTTTATGGGTCCAACACGTTTTGTATCATAAACAACAGAGATAACAGACTTTGCTCCTGGCGCAATTGGCTCTTTCGGCCACTCTGGAACTGTGCAACCACAAGAACCACGTGCATTAGAAATTACTAATGGCTCTGTACCTGTGTTCGTGAATGTAAATGTACATTTTCCGTTTCCACCATTTTTTACGTCACCATAATCGTGAACGTCGTTTGCGAATTCAATTTTCGCGCCTTTTAACGGTTGAACTTCTTGTGCGAAACCTATCGCTGAAGTAATTGTTAAAAAAAGAGTTAAAAATAAACCTTTCATTTTTTGAATTTTATTAGTTAAACCAAATTTAGAAACTTTTTTGAGTTGTAGAAACTTGTTAACAGCAAATTAACTAAAAATGACATGAAATTTATTGAGAGTAAATCGGGTTGTCAGTTTTAACTCTAAAAAATCTTGACTTCATTTGATTTTAATTTTTCGCAATTTTGTTTTGTATATGCAATTGATATTTAATTTTTCGCAACATTTTTTACTTTTCTTAAAATCGCACTACTCAAATCAGCATATTCAATTTCTGACATTGAACCTTTTGGGAGTAAAATATTTGTGTCTGAGAACAACCAAATATATCGGTCATTTATTAGTGCTTTTTCTATAGTTTCCCAGTGCTGTTTTAACTCTTCGTTATCTTGAATATGAATAAAAAAGTTTTCGTTGTATAGTAATCTCAGGATTTCTATTGTTTCAGCTTTTTTTAGAAATGATTCTACTGATTTTTCCAAGCAATAATTGGTTTAGCTACTTTCCAAAAATCGTAGCACAAAAGAGATAGAAAAACGGATCCTAAAATAAACATCCAGTTATCTTTCAAGTTCAAAGCATAAATAGAAAAAAACGGAAATGCAATTAAAGCGATAAGCAGATAGGTTGATTGTTTTTTAGTGTTTGGTCCAAATATATACTTTTGAGAATTATCTCTGTAATAAATCGATCTTAATTCTTGAATGTCTGTATTTAGTTTTATTTCGGTCATTTTCTTTCTGATTAAAAATCATCACCTTCAATTCTAACTTCATTTAAATTTTATTCACATTCAACTAATTCGTTTCTTATTTCATTATTTGATATGGAATCCGTTTTTTAAAAGTTTGTTTGCATTAGTTTTTATTTTTCGTTGATTTTCAGGTGACATAATAATAGCGATTATTACTTATCTATTTTCCGACTTGTTTATCTATCAATTCCTCCATCGTTAAATCAATATTATCTAAACGGAACTGTATTTGTTCTTTTTCAGCTTTTGGCAGTTTCGGATATTCACTCAAATACATTTTGTAGTATTTTTTTGCTTGGTCTTTTTGACGTGGGAGAATGAATAAATCATAGGCACTTGCTACACTTTGAATAACCATGGGGCGGTTTTTGTAGCTTGGGTATTTCTCAATAAGCATTTGTGCAGGCGCTAAAGACCTGCGGTGCATGTTGAAATTACAGAAAATCATGTGTGCTTTGTCTAATAATTTCGGAGCTTCTTTTGATTTTGGAATTTGCTCTGCAACAGAAATACATTTCTCTGCATAAGCAACTGCAGATGTGCTATTTGTGATTTGTGATTTTTGGCCCATCACGCCCAAAGAATCTTCGTAGCGCTTGAAGTTCTCTAACAATTCTTTCGATTTTTCTTCAACAGTTTGTTGAGAAGATTCTGAACAAGCTGCTACTGAAAGCAGAATGATAAGTGAAAAATAAATAGTTTTCATTAACGGCCTTTTTTAGAGTTTGGGAAACGCATTTTGTAGTCAACATCTACAATTCCTTGTGAAATGTTAGATAAACGTTTCTGTAACAAGCGTTTTTTAAGGACAGAAAGATGATCTGTAAATAAAACTCCTTCAATATGATCGTATTCGTGTTGAATGATGCGGGCTTTGTAACCGTCGAACCATTCTTCGTGGAACTTCCAATTTTCGTCATAATACGAAAGTTTCACTTTTTCTTTGCGTAAAACTTCCTCCCGAATTTTCGGAATACTCAAGCATCCTTCTGCAAAACCCCACTCTTCACCGTCTTCTTCCTCAATGATCGGATTGATGAAAATTTTTTTAAAATCTTCCATTCCGGTCGCTTTAGGGTCTTCGTCTTCGTCTTCGTCGCGGTCTGCAAACGGACTTCCATCAACTATAAACAATCGAATTTCTTTCCCTATTTGGGGAGCAGCTAAACCAACGCCCGAAGCTTCGTACATCGTTTCAAACATGTCTTTTATGAGTTTATCCAGTTTTGGAAAACTCTCTTCGATTTCTACTGCTTCTTTTTTCAGAACTGGATCGCCATATGCAACGATTGGAAGTATCATTTTGTGAATTTTTTGTAAAGTTAAATGAAATTGTTGACTTCAACTCCGCTCGGTTAACAAAACAACTCCCGACTGTCAATAAAGCTTAAATTAGCACACTAAGTGGAGTTGAAGTGAGCTTAATTACCTCAATCGAAGAGAGCTCTATTTCGCAAGTAATCTTGCAATAGAATAGTTGCGCTCACTTCGTCAATCAAACTTTTATTTTGTTTTGCCTTTTTGTTCAATCCACTTTGTGCAATAACAGACGAAGCCATTTTTGATGTAAAACGTTCGTCGAGTAATTCAATTTTAACTGCCGGAAACTCTTTAATTAAAACTTCTTTCAGTAGATATACATTTTGTGTGATATGTGAATCAGATAAATCTAAGCGTCTGGGTTCGCCTAAGACAATTTCTGTTATTTTTTCTTTTGAAACCAAGCTTTTAAGCTCGTGTATCAATGATTTGGAGTCGACGGTTTTTAAGCCAAAAGCAAAAACGAAGCTTTCATCTGAGAGCGCTAATCCTGTTCTTTTTAATCCAAAATCGATTGCTAAAATTTTTGCCACTCTTTTTAATTTATAACAAAGTTAAGGAATTAGATTTGGAGTAACTTGTTCTAGCAATTCGAAAAGTTTATTTTTACCAAAATTTTGAAATGAGAACACAAATTGAATGCGCTTGGGACAACCGTGATTTATTGTACAATCCAGAAACTATTAAGGCAATTGAAGCCGTAATCGAAGAAATCGATAAAGGCCGTTTACGTGTTGCCGAACCATTGCCCGATGGAACTTGGCAAGTAAATGAATGGGTGAAAAAAGCGGTGGTTTTGTATTTTCCAATTCGGAAAATGGAAACAATTGAGGTGGGTCCGTTTGAATTTCACGATAAAATGGCTTTGAAAAAAGATTACGCTAAGTTAGGCGTTCGTGTTGTTCCACATGCAGTTGCGCGTTATGGAGCGTATATTTCTTCGGGTGTAATTTTAATGCCATCTTATGTAAATATTGGCGCTTATGTAGATTCGGGCACAATGGTAGACACTTGGGCAACTGTTGGTTCGTGTGCGCAAATCGGTAAAAATGTTCACCTGAGTGGTGGAGTTGGAATTGGTGGAGTTTTAGAACCGCTTCAGGCTGCGCCTGTTATTATTGAAGACGGAGCGTTTATTGGTTCGCGCTGTATTGTAGTTGAAGGGGTTCGCGTTGGAAAAGAAGCAGTTTTGGGCGCAAATGTGTGTTTAACAACGTCTACAAAAATTATTGATGTTACTGGAGAATCACCTGTTGAAATGAAAGGATATGTTCCGGAACGTTCAGTTGTGATTCCGGGGTCATACACAAAAAAGTTTCCTGCAGGAGAGTTTCAAGTTCCTTGTGCATTAATTATTGGAAAACGAAAAGCTTCAACAGATTTGAAAACATCGTTGAATGAGGCTTTGAGAGAACATAACGTAGCGGTTTAAAATTGTAATCAGGTTATTTAAAATAAAAAAAGTCCTCTTTTCGGAGGACTTTCATTTTTATAACAAGTTATTTTTACAAAATCAACATGGCATCACCATATGAGTAGAATTTGTATTTTTCTTTGATTGCCTCTTTGTATGCAGTTACCATTAAATCGTGGCCACAAAATGCCGAAATCATCATTAATAAAGTAGAAAGCGGTGTGTGAAAATTTGTTACCAATGAATCTGCGATAGTGAAATCGTAGGGTGGATAAATAAATTTATTTGTCCAACCACTATATTCTTTCAATAAGTTATCTGTTGAAACAGAAGTTTCGATTGCACGCATTGAAGTTGTTCCGATAGCACAAACTCTATTCTTAGCTAATTTAGCTTTGTTAACAATTTCTACGGCTCTTTTACCGATAATTGCTTGTTCAGAATCCATTTTGTGTTTGGTTAAATCTTCTACTTCCACTTGGCGGAATGTTCCTAAACCAACATGAAGTGTTACCTCTGCAAATTGAATTCCTTTTAATTCTAGACGCTTCATTAACTCACGCGAAAAGTGCAAACCTGCAGTTGGAGCTGCAACAGCGCCTTCTTCTTTGGCGTAAATTGTTTGGTAACGTTCTTCGTCTTCCGGCTGAACGTCGCGTTTACTTTTAATATAGGGTGGAATTGGAGTTTCACCTAGTTCTGTAATTTTTTGCTTGAACTCTTCGTAAGGTCCGTCGAACAAAAAACGCAATGTGCGACCACGAGAAGTTGTATTGTCAATTACTTCTGCAACCAATGAGTCATCGTCTCCGAAATACAATTTATTTCCAATGCGAATTTTACGAGCTGGATCAACTAAAACATCCCACAACAAACTTTCACGGTTCAATTCGCGCAATAAAAACACTTCAATTGTTGCGCCCGTTTTTTCTTTGTTTCCATACATACGTGCAGGGAAAACGCGCGTGTTGTTCATAATCATAGCATCGCCATCGTTGAAATAGTTGATGATGTCTTTGAACAAACGGTGTTCTATTTTTCCTGTTTCACGGTGGATAACCATTAAGCGGGCTTCATCGCGGTGTTCATTTGGGAATTCTGCAATTAGTTCTTCTGGAAGGTCGAAACTGAACTCAGAAAGTTTCATTTTACTCATTTGCGAAAAATTTAGTTTTTACCCACAGTAATGATTAATTATTTAATGGGAGTGCAAAAGTACAAAAATCGCAGAAACATCAAAGGGTTTACGTGAAAATTGTAAATTGATTCGCGTGTTGGTTTCTAAGTTGCTTAACTAGTGGTAAATTTTCAATCTACTTGTTGTTAAATTGAAAAATCATTTAATTTGAAGTGCTAGCCAAATAGTTTGTTGAGCAAAGTAGAATTCGGGTTATAATTCTTCGTCTTTAAAAAAAGCAATCCATTCTTCTACAGATTTTGAATCATCTATTTTAAAATTGCCCGAGCTTACTCTTCTGAGTGCAATTAAAGTTCCGCCATTATTTAGTTTTTTCCCAAAATCATGTGCAATACTCCGAATATAAGTTCCTTTGGAACAAGTAATATCAAAATCTATTTCAGGGAATCGAGAACTGTCAATTGTAAATTGTTCAATTGTAACTTTGTTAGCTTTTAGTGTAATTTCTTCTCCTTTTCGCGCATATTCATAGGCCCGTTTACCATCAATTTGTTTGGCTGAAAAAATTGGGGGAATTTGGTCTTGTTCGCCTAAAAAAGTGGAAACTACTTTTTGTAAATGATCATTTGTTATGTTTTCAGTCGGAAATTCTGAATTGTATGCCGTCTCTAAATCGTATGATGGTGTGGTTTTCCCTAATAAAATGGTTCCTGTATAGCGTTTTTTGTCGGCAGTTAATCCTTCAATTAATTTTGTGTTTTTACCCACGCATAATATGAGTAAACCGGTTGCTAATGGATCTAGTGTTCCAGCATGACCAACCTTCAATTTTTTAACTCCTAAACGTGTTCTGAGGTTCCAGCGAAGCTTGTTCACAACATCGAAGGAAGTCCATTCAAAAGGTTTGTCAACTAAAATTGTACTTCCTTGGGCAAATTCGATTAACGACACGTAAAATAGATTAGCAAAATAGATCCGGCAACAATGCGGTAAATTCCCCAAACTTTGAAACCGTATTTTTGAATAATTCCAATAAAGAATTTAATTGCAACTGCTGCAACTAGAAATGCAACAATGTTTCCGTATAAGAATAGGGTGAAGTTGTGAGAATCTGCAGTAATGAGTTCAATTCCTTTTTTCTCGACACCTTGAATTTTCCAGTCTTTCAAAAACAGTGAATAAGCTGTTACTGCAAACATTGTTGGAACAGCGAGGAAGAAACTAAATTCAGCAGCAACTTTTCGTGTCATTCCTTGTTGCATTCCTCCAATAATTGAAGCGGCAGATCTGCTTGTTCCTGGCATCATGGCTAAACATTGCCAAAAACCAACTGCGATTGCTTTTGGAAGGGTTATTTTTTCTTCCGAATCTATTTTTGGACGTTTAAATAAATTGTCGACAAACAGTAAAACAATTCCTCCTATAATTAAAACGAGCGCAATTGGAATGGGTTTTTCAAAAACAGCTTCAATTTTATCGTCGAACAGTTTACCTAAAACAAGCGCTGGAATAACTGCGAGAATTAATTTAAGGTAAAATTTAGGTGATTTGAAATTCAAGAATTTTTTCCAGTAGAGCCAAACCACAGCTAAAATTGCTCCAAATTGAATAGAAACTTGAAATAGTTTCACGAACTCGTCTTTTTCATTTCCCTGAATTGAGGAAGCGAAAATCATGTGAGCTGTAGATGAAACGGGTATAAATTCAGTTAGGCCTTCAATTAAGGCAAGAATAAATGCTTCTAAATAAGACATAAAATGTTACTTATCTTGCGTTTGCTTAGGTTTTTTCATAATTCCCCAAAGGATAACCACAAAACCAACAACAATTAAAAGTGGCGCAACTGTGATGCGTGTGTGCGAAAACAATTCAGCTTCGTTAAAAGATTTAGGATCTTCAGTTCCTCCGCCGATCATTAATAAATAACCGATAATGTTTATTGCTAAACCGATCAAAATTATGCGAATGTTTTCTTTCTTAAATGGAAGTTCAAATTTGTTCATTGCTTCAAAATAGGATGCTAAGTTAATATAAATCGTCTAATTTGGTGCGTAAATATTTATTCAAGGCAAACCAAGTAGAAACACCCGTCAATAATATTCCGAAAACAATTAATAAAACGAAAAGAAAAACAAATTGAATTACTGTTAAATCAATTTCAATAATGTCTATTATATTATTAAGTGCAAAGAACACCGTCATTACCAATGCCATGCCAATAATTCCAGAAATAAACCCCTGAAAAAGTGCTTGAGTGATAAATGGTTTTCGGATAAATCTGCTATTTGCTCCAACTAATTGCATGGTTTTGATTGAAAAACGCTTGGCATAAAGAGATTGGCGAATGGTGTTGTTAATCATTGCTATTGCAATAATAATTAACAAACCTGAAACAACTAATATCAGATAAGCAATTTGTTTGAACCCCAAATTCACTTCGTTTACCGCCGCTTCATCGTAATTTACTTCAGCTATTTGATCAGCATATTTATTTAGTAAACGGTTTTTAATTTGTTTCATTCCGCTTTTTGTAGCAAAATCACTTTTTGGCCGGAAATTAATAGTTGGTGGAAGCGGATTCTCCCCTTCAAAAATATTCAAAATTTCGTACGCGTTTTCATCTGCCCCTTCAAATTCCTCTATTGCACGATCGGGTGAAATAAATTCGACTTCTGCAAAACAATTCCACGTTTTTAATTCTTGTTCCACTTGTTTAATATCAGCTTCATTGTAATTCGTTTTAAAAAACAAATCGCCTTGCAAGTCTTCTTTGGCCTGACGTTGAACAGTGTTTAAACCCATCACGCCGGTTAAAACTAAGCCAATTAAAAAAAGCACCAGCGAAATTCCTATTACTGTTGAGACAACACTTGTTCGAATTCCTTTTTTATTTATTGCTTCCGTATTTTTTCCCATGTCCACGAAATTACAAAAGTTAATTGTTCATAAAATCAAACCTACAAATAAAATTTACACGAAGAAATCAACAATTTATTGTAAATATTACCATGGTATTTAAAATTGTAGTATATTTGTCTCAAATTAAATCTAAAAAACATGAAAAGTACTTTATTGAAATTTGTTTGTATTGGAGCTGTTGCTTCAATTATGGTGTCTTGTGGAGGAGCAACTGAGGATGCTGAAAACGCAAATGTAACTTACACACTAGATGCAGAATCGTCTAAAATGATGTGGAAAGGTGATTATGCAGATGATTCTCATTCTCACAATGGAACTGTTGATATTACCGCTGGAACAATAGCTTTTGAAGAAGGTAAATTTACAGAAGGTTCATTTGTTGTTGACATGTCGACACTTAAAAATGAGCAAACAGACAAAGCACAACACGATACATTAAATGCACATTTAAATGGCGGGTATTTCTTTAACACAGCTGGAATGCCAGAGGTAAATGTTATCGTAAACAACATTACAGACAAAGAAATTGATGCTACAATTGAAATTGGAGAGAAAAAAATTCCGGCTAAATTTCCAGCAACAATTAAAAAAGATGCAAAAGGAATGACAGCTAACGCAAAATTCACACTCGATTTAACTTCAATGGATGCAGTTGGTTTTATGCCAAATCCTGAAACAGAAAAAGTAAAACCAAATCAGTTTGTTAAACCAACAGTTGAATTTGAATTGAAATTAAAAATGAAAGCCGAAGCAGCAGAGTAATTTTTAAATTAATCTTATAACCTGAGTTCGATTATAAATCCTACTCAGAACGCCAATAAAATTGTATATTTGAGTTAAAATCAGGAAGGATTGGCGAGCCAATTCGAATGGGTTTAACGAAAATGTGCTTTTTATAGGCGAAAGAAGTGTGGATTTGTAAAAACTATTTCTTTTAAAACAGTATCTCACTCGTCTATTTTCTTCGAAATAGCTAGCTATTCCTCATAAAACTAGTCTCAGATCTACTATTTTAAAATAAATTCTGAGATGAATTTAGAATCGAACTCAGGTTTATAGTAAAGTCGTCTTAAATCAGACGACTTTTTTTTTGAAATTTTAAGTGCTTTCTGTTTTTAACTTTTTTTAAAAATGTCTCACTATATTTACGAATTCATAAACTAGTATTTAAACATGCGTATTTCTCTTTTTTTCTTAACACTTGTTTCAAGTAGTATTTTTGCACAAAAAGCTAATGTAACTCCAACAGCTCCTGCAAAAGGTCCGGTTGAAGAAAATGTAATTTCAGACTTGTCTTTTCGATTGGTTGGTCCGGCATTAACCTCCGGAAGAATTTCAGATATTGCAATTCATCCTTCTAACACAGATACATGGTATGTGGCAGCTGCTGCAGGTGGAGTTTGGAAAACAACAAATCATGGAACCACATTTACTCCAATTTTTGATGGATATGGTTCCTATTCAATTGGCTGTGTTAAAATTGCTCCTTCAAACAAAAATACAATTTGGGTTGGAAGTGGTGAAAACAATAATCAACGTTCTGTCTCATACGGAGATGGTGTTTATAAATCAACAGATGGCGGAATAAGTTTCACCAACATGGGGCTTCCAAAATCTGAGCACATTGCAAACATTATTGTTCACCCAACTGACGAAAATACAGTTTGGGTAGCAGCTTACGGACCAGTATGGAGCGTTGGAGGAGAACGAGGAGTTTACAAAACAACAGATGGAGGAAAAACATGGAAACGAACACTCTTTATTTCTGATGATACCGGAATTTCAGAGTTAGTTGCTGATCCAAAAAATCCAAATGTATTGTATGCAGCTGCTCATCAGAGAAGAAGACACGAGTGGACATATGTTGGAGGCGGTCCAGAATCTGCGCTTCATAAAAGTACAGACGGTGGAGAAACATGGAAAGAAATTTCTTCTGGATTACCAAAAGGAGACATGGGTCGAATTGCTATTTGTGTTTCACAAGTAAATTCAGACAATGTGTATGCAATGGTGGAGGCGCGCTATGAAAAAGACGGATTCTACAAATCGACAAATAGAGGTGAAAGTTTCTCTAAAATGTCGGGTTACTCTACCGCAGGAAATTATTACCAAGAAATTATGTCGGATCCAAATCTTGACGATAAAGTTTATGTGATGGACACGTGGCTTCACCTCACTTCAAATGGAGGAAAAACAGTTGTTGCTGCTGGAGAAGATAAAAAACACGTAGATAATCATGCAATCTGGATAGATCCAAACAACGGGAATCACTGGATTGTAGGTTGCGATGGTGGACTTTATGAAACCTACAACCATGCTAAAGATTGGAAATACTTTTCTAATTTACCAATTATTCAGTTCTACAAAGTAGCTACAGATAACGCCTACCCGTTCTATAATATTTATGGTGGAACACAAGATAATAATTCAATGGGCGGACCAGCAGCTTCAATAAACAATGCGGGAATTTTAAATTCAGATTGGTTTATCACAAATGGTGGAGACGGTTTTGAGTCTGCAATTGACTGGAAAGACAACAACATTGTTTATGCACAGTCGCAATACGGAGGTTTGGTTCGCTACGATAAAATTTCAGGTGAAAAAGCCTACATTCAACCAATTCCGGGTAAAGATGAACCTGCATATCGTTGGAACTGGGATGCACCAATTTTAGTTAGTCCACACAATAACCAAACGGTTTATTTTGCAGCAAATAAAGTGTTTAAATCTTCGAATAGAGGAAACGATTGGCAAACAATTTCTGGAGATTTATCGCGGCAATTAGACCGAAATAAACTCAAAGTAATGGGGCAAACATGGTCTATTGATGCGGTTCAAAAAAATGGGTCAACAACCATTTATGGAAACATTATTGCATTAGACGAGTCGCCTAAAAAAGAAGGATTATTGTATGCAGGAACTGACGATGGTTTGATTCAAGTTTCAGAAAATGGAGGTTCTTCTTGGACGAAAGTAGAGGTTTTCACAGGAGTTCCCACACAAACGCGCGTAAATCAAATTCATACTTCTCCTTCAGATGAAAACCTTGTTTTTGCAACGTTTGTTAATCAACGTAATGGCGATTTCAAACCTTATGTGATGAAAAGTTCAAACAAAGGAAAAACGTGGGTTTCTATTGCAGGAGATTTGCCGGAGAGAGGTTCAGTTTATACCATCCGTCAAGACTTTGTTGATCCTAATTTATTGTTCTGTGGAACAGAATTTGGGGCGTTTACTTCCATAAATGGAGGAAAAAACTGGGTCAAATTAGCAGGTTTACCAACAATTGCTGTCTACGATTTAGAAATTCAACAGCGCGAATCTGATTTAGTTGCTGCAACTTTCGGACGTGGATTTTACACCTTAGAAAACTACTCTCCGCTCAGAAACTTAACGTCAGATGTTTTATCGAAACCAGCAGTTATCTTCCCAATTGAAACTGCATTGTTGTACGTTCCATCTTCACCACTTGGCTTGTCTGGAACAGGTTCTCAGGGCGCTGACTTGTGGAATGCAGAAAACGGACCATTTGGTGCAACATTCACTTTGTTGCAAAAAGATGAAAACACAAAATCATTGAAAGACGAGCGTCAAAAACGTGAAAAAGCAGCCGAAAAAGATAAAAAAGAAGTGGTTTACCCATCTATCGATGAATTGCGAAAAGAACAACAAGAAGAGTCTGCAAAATTGATTTGGATCATTCGAGACGATAAAAATAAAGAAATTCGTCGTTTAACTTCTTCTCCTAAAAAAGGAATGCAACGCCTCACTTGGGATTTACATTACGAGACAACTTCGCCAATTAATCCGAATAAATCTTCCCTAGGACGATATGAATCTGCAGACCAAGGTTATTTAGCTGTTCCAGGAATGTATTCAGTTGAAGTGGTTAAATTGAAAGACGGAGTTACTGAAATAGTAGTTCAAGCAACTAAATTTGAAGTGAAACTCTTAGAAAACAGAGCAATTCAACCGTCTGGTAAAGAGGAATTACAAGCGTTCCGAGAAGAAGTTTCGCAAATGAAACGTTTAATTAATGGAACGAATAAATTGATGTCTGAAAAAGAAGATGCATTAAATTTAGTAAAAACAGCCCTAACTAATTATCCGAATACAGATTTGAAATTGTTGACAGAAGTGAAACGACTTCAAATTGAAATTACCGACATTAAATTAAAAATGTATGGCGATGGATTACGTTCGTCTAAAGAATTCGAATCTGTTCCCGGTTTTTGGGAACGTTTAGGAGTGGTTGAAGGTCAATTGTTTGAAAATATCGCAACTGTTTCAGTTAGTCAAAAAGCACATTACGAAATTGTGAAAGAAGAATACGAAGCATATCGTGTTCGATTAAACTCGTGGATAACAGCTATCGAAACTCTTGAAAAATCACTCGATCAACAAGGAATTCCGTATACAAAAAACAAAGGAAAAGACTGGAAGGAAGAATAAGTATGAAAACAATTAGTGCACAAGAGTTAAAGCAATGGATAGCTGAAAAGAAAGATTTTCAACTAATAGATTGCCGCGAAACTTTTGAGTTTGACGACTATAATATTGGAGGAGAACTCATTCCTATGAATTCTATTCCTTCTAATTTGGATAGAATTAGAACAGATGTTGATGTTGTGATTCATTGTAAATCTGGTGTAAGAAGCGCAAATGTTATTCACTGGTTAAATGAAAACCACGGCTTCACCAAGTTGTTTAATTTAGAAGGTGGGGTTCTTGAGTATAAAAGTATATAACTCATAAATGAATAGAAAAACCACACGTACAGTAATTCTTCTTGGTGCAATTTCTTTGGTTGGAATTTTATTTATTCAGTTTTTTTGGGTTTCAAAAACAATAGAAACACAAAGGAAAGCTATTCAAATTCAGCAAAACCAAGATTCATTGATCTTGATTCGGTTTAGTGAAAAAACAAATTTCGCGCTGCGCGAAGTAATCGAAGATTTAAATCGGGCTTCAGCTTTTCCGATCGACAATTACGGAGCTGTTAAGCAATTAAGTGTGAACCAATTTTTAGTTGAGGTGGCAGACGAGGTGCAGCCATTTTTTCTAGAAACCTTGTTGAAACGTGAATTTTATAAGCAAACAATCGATAAAGATTTTCAATATGGAATCTACAATTGCTACACAGATTCAATGGAATACGGAGATTTGATGAAGTTTTCTAAAGATTCTATTTACGATAAAAAGCCGATTTCACTTAATTACAATGCGTCGAAACGTAAAGTCTCTAAATCAGATGGGCATTATTTCACCGTTTTTTTTCCTGATGTTAAAGCGCTCGACATTAACAGTACCAACCAAATGGCGTATCCTTGGATTTATATTATCTCAATTTTTGGCTTAATTCTTATCTTCTTTGGCTTTTCGATTTCGGTTTTATTAAAGCAAAAACGCCTTTCTGAAATCAAAACTGATTTTATTAATAACATGACGCACGAATTAAAAACACCAATTTCGACAATTGGCTTGTCCAGCGAAATGCTTCTAAAAAATGATTTTACAGATGAACCTGAAAAAAGAAAAAGATACGCAGAGATAATTTATAAAGAAAATAAACGGCTTGAAAACCAAGTAGAACGCGTTTTGAATGTTGCTAAGTTAGACCGCGAAAAATTGAATTTAGACAAAGAAGAATTGTCTGTTCACGAACTTATTTTAAACGCGAAGGAAAGTTTCGATATTCAGCAAGTTGAAAAAGGGGGAGAAATTATTTTAGAGTTATTTGCAACTACCGATTTACTTCAAATTGATGAGGTTCACATTACGAATGTAGTTTATAATTTATTGGAAAACGCAGTGAAATATTGCGAAAATGTTCCTCAAATTACCATCCATTCGTCGTCAGATTCGAAAGGAATTACGTTGCTCTTTTCAGATAATGGAATCGGTATTAAGCGTGAAAGTCAACGCATGATTTTTGACAAATTTTACCGCGTTTCAACCGGAAACAGGCACGATGTGAAGGGTTTTGGCTTGGGATTATATTACGTTAAATTGGTAGTTGATGCCCACAATGGCTCAATTCAAGTACGAAGCACGGTTGGAAAAGGAACTACATTCAAACTCTTTTTACCTTTCAAATAATGAATTTGATTGACCGTATTTTTTCTATCAAAACTGAAAGTGATTTCAATGAACTTTGCTTAGAAATTTACGCATTCCAAAGAGAAAATGTAGCCGTTTATCGCAGTTTTTTGAAAACGATTAATCGACCTGAACCGAAAACATATCTCGATATTCCACATTTGCCCATTTCCTTTTTCAAAACACATACTGTTGCTGTAAAGAATAAAATTTTTGAAAAAACATTTCAAAGTAGCGGAACTGGTTCAATGATTCGGAGTAAACATTTCGTTTCTGACCTTAGTTTGTATGAGCGCTCTTTTTTAAAAACATACGAGCAATTTGTTGGTCCCTGTTCAGATCAGGTTATTTTTGCCTTACTTCCAAATTATGTTTCGCAAGGCGATTCAAGTCTGGTATACATGGTTGACTATTTAGTCAAAAGAACTCAAAACCCTCTGTCGGGTTATTATTTAGGTGATTTCTCGGAATTAATTTCTGCAATCGAACAAGCTAAAAAATTGAACAAAAAAGTTGTGTTATTTGGTGTTGCGTATGCACTTTTAGACTTAGCCGAATTAAAACCCAATCTCTCAGAAGTGAAAATAATTGAGACTGGAGGAATGAAGGGCAAAAGAAAAGAACTTTCAAAACTTGAGTTACATGAAATATTATCAGCAGCGTTTAACGTAGATTTTATATCATCAGAATATGGAATGTGTGAACTATTGTCGCAAGCTTATTCGAACAAAGAAGGATTGTTTGAACTGCCTTCTTGGATGAAAGTGAGTTTAAGAGAAACGAATGATCCGTTTTCATTGTTAGCAAAAGATAAAACTGGCGGTGTGAATGTGATTGATTTAGCAAACTTGAATTCCTGTAGTTTTATTGAAACGCAAGACTTAGGAAGAATGGAAGGTGGGTTTTTGCGTTTAATGGGGAGGTTTGATAATTCTGACCTGCGTGGCTGTAATCTATTGATTTCTTAAATTTCGTTTAAAATTTTACCAACTAATAGTTATAGTTCTTTCAAAGCACTCAAACATCTTCAATGCTGCCGAAAAACTTCAAAAAAGCAATTTTTTACAGTTTAAATTTTAAAAACAAGGCACATTTTTTTTTTAGATAATTCATACCTGAACATTTCTTATTATCTTTCACAATAATTTCCTTCAACACAACAATGGGGTCACAAATTTTTACAACTCAAATAATTATCATCCTGTTCATAATTGGCTTTTGCGCAGGCACGCTTTCCGGTTTTGTTGGCGTTGGTGGAGGAATTATTATTGTTCCTGCTTTGTTCTATTTCGCAAATCAACCATGGTCAACAGCAGTAGGAACTAGTTTGTTTATTTTAGCTATGCCAGTTGTAATTTTTGGTTTAATGAATTATTGGAAAGCTGGAGATGTGAATTGGAGATACGGCTTAGTAATTGCCTCCACTTTTGTTATAGGAGGTTTTATCGGCTCTAAAATTAACCAAGCAATTAACCCAAGTATTGTGAAAATTGTATTCGGATGTATTATGATTTTTTCTGCTACAATGCTCATCCGTAATGGTTATCAGGAAATTAAAAAAGATGACAACGCTAGTAAAATCAATACAAAATAAAGCTGTAGAACTTGTTTCAACCGTTTCAGAATGGAGAAAACACCTACATCAATATCCTGAACTTTCTTTTCAAGAAATAGAAACTGCACGTTTTGTATGCCTACAATTAGACGCTCTATCCATTCCATATGAAAAAAATATTTGTGGAACTGGAATTGTTGCATTAATAAAAAATAAATCATTTAAACCAGGCGATACATGTATTGCACTTCGTTCAGAATTAGATGCTCTGCCAATTACTGAAGAAAATTCGCACAGTTTTGTATCGAAAAATAGTGGACTCATGCATGCATGCGGACATGATGTGCACACCTCAATTTTACTCGGATGCGCAAAAATTTTAAACGATCTGAAAGACGAATTACCTCAGGCTGTTAAATTGATTTTTCAATTAGGGGAAGAAAAATTGCCCGGAGGTGCATCTTTGATGATTCAAGCAGGAGTTTTAGAAAATCCAAAGGTCAGTAAAATAATCGCACTTCACGTTTATACGGAATTAGAAGCAGGAAAAGTTGGCTTTCGCGAAGGTTTGTATATGGCGTCTTGTGATGAAATTCATCTCGAAATTATTGGCAAAGGAGGGCACGGAGCTATCCCCAATAATTGCGTTGATCCGATTGCAATTGGCGCACAAATTGTAACTAATTTACAGCAAATTGTAAGTAGAAAATGCGATCCGAAGATTCCATGCGTACTTTCTTTCGGACATTTTGAAGCACTTGGTGCAACAAACGTGATTCCTCAAAAAGCAATCTTGAAAGGAACTTTTCGAACCATGAATGAAGCATGGAGATTTGAAGCTTTAAAATTAATTGAAAAACAAATTCATGCTATTTGTGAAATGAATGGGGCAAAAGCAGAACTGAATATTATTAAAGGATATCCATTTTTGGAAAACAACCCAACGCTAACTCAAAACCTCAGAAATTCTGCTCAAGAAATTCTAGGAAACAAAAATGTAACTGAACTTCCTTTGCGCTTAACCTCAGAAGATTTTTCTTATTTTGCGCAAGAAGTGCCTGCAAGTTTCTTTCGTTTGGGTGTAAGAAACGAAGCGAAAGGAATTGTTCATGGAGTTCACCACCCGCAATTTGATGTAGATGAAATGTGTTTTGAAACAGGAATGAAAGTTATGTGTAACGCAGTTTTTAACGCATAGTTATGAAGTTTATAGTAATTATTATTCTAAGTTTTTTGTTTTTTTCTTGTGGAAAATCTGAAGCGCAAAAAGAACGTGAACTATTTCAAATTCAAGAAATTGGAATGCTTTCCACAACTGAATATACACTCGGAAAAATAGTTAAATGGAACGATAAAGCTGAATGGTACAAATGGGGAGACCGCAGAATTTTATTTTCTGTTCATGCTCGAGTGAAAGCTGGCGTAGATTTGTCTTTGATTAAAAAAAATGACATCAAAGAAAACGGTAATACTATTACCATTGCTTTACCAAAAGCTCAAATTGTGTCTTTCGATATGAATCCTGATGATGTGAAAACAGAAATGACAGATGTGAGCGGTTTTCGGTCTCATTTTTCCCAAAAGGATAAAAATTTGGTCCTCAAAAAAGGGGAAGAAGCCATTCGAAAAGACTTAGAATTACTCAACATTTTAAAAGACGCGCAAAAGAATGCAGAAATTTTTATTGTCGATTTTTATAAAAACCAAGGTTTCGAGGAAGTAATTGTTGAGACAAAAGAATTTAAAAAATGAGAGAATATAAACGTTTATTAATTAATATTCTGGTAGTTTCAGTTCTTATTTTTGCTGGCTACGGAGTTTATAAATTGTTTTTCAGTAGTTCAAAATCTGATGAAATTGTTTTAGACGACACGCCATTAAAAATTGAACAAGTTCGATCCATTTTAGAACTAAATGCTATTCGTTTTAAAGACGAGGTTGTTGTAGATTCTGTTGAATATTATAAAAACGCTTCTGAAAAAATAGCCGGAACTTTTGACAAAATATTCGACACCGATCAAATGAAACACGGTATTAGTTCCTCCAATATTAAACGAGAATTGACTTTGATTGTGAAAGGCGAATTACTCTACGGAGTAAATCTAAAACGAAAAGAATTCCAAGTAATTCCAAAAGGAGATTCTTTGATACTAATTATTCCCAATCCAGAACTATTAACAATTGCTATGTCTCCCAAAAAAACGGAAGTATTCTTAGAGAACGGTTTTTGGAAAGATTTCGAACGAACTGCTCTCGAAAGGAAGGCCAGACAAAAAATGATATCAAGTGGAGAACGACTAAAATTAGCTGAGAAAGCGAAAGAACCGATAAATAAAATCATCAGTCAATTACTTAAAACAGATAAAAAAGTAATTATTGAATTTGTAGACGAATAATATGAAAGTAGCTCTAATTGTAGCAGTAGATAATGAAAATGGAATTGGCAAAAACAACGATTTGTTGTGGCGTTTACCTGCAGATATGCTTTTCTTCAAGGAAACAACAACGGATCATATTGTTGTAACGGGAAGAAAAAATTATGAATCGATTCCTGAGAAATTTCGACCGCTTCCAAATCGCGAAAATGCAATTCTAACTCGGAATGGTGTTTATGAAGCTCCAGATTGTATGATTTTTCATTCTTTAGAAGATTGTCTTGAATATTACAAAAACGAAGAAAAGCGTACAGTTTTTATAATCGGTGGTGGACAAATTTACCGAGAAGCACTTCTTTTAGATGTGGTAGACGAAATGTATATTACCCATGTTGATGTGAACCTTGACGCAGACACTTTTTTTTCAAAATTTGACGTTTCAAAATGGAACGTTGAAAAAATACTTCAAAAAAATTTAGACGAAAAAAACCCCTATTCTTTTACGATTCGGAAGTATTTAAAAAAAAATAATTAATTTTTATTGAACCAAACTCAAGTAATAGTGTAAGAAGCATCAGTTAAAAATTGATGTTATGAAAAAATTAATCTTCGGGATTATCGTTTCCCAATTCGCACTCTCAAGTGCACAAGCGCAATACAATTCTTGCGCAGCAAAAAGCAAAGTAGAAGAACGTGTTGAAGTTCAAACGCTAGATGTGAATACTGGCCAAGCCGTAACTACTTACGAATATAAAGCCCTAGATGCCGAAAAGAAAGATGGTTTCGGTAATGCGAAAGGTAATCAATACGATTTAGCTGTAGATGGAGCCTTTGAAGGTCAAACAGTGGTAATTTTACAAATGTATCCGTTCGATATTGAAAAACCAACTGCTGCATTAAGTGAAAAAGGATTTTCGGTTTACAGAATGCAAGGAATTCCTTCACCCGAAGAATTGCAAAAAGCATTAGATAAATCATGTCAATTTTGGTTAATCTCTGGCGCAACTCAAAATTTAAACAACGAACACGCAGAAATCATAAAAGCATATTTCTACAGCGGTAAAGGGGTATACATTTGGGGAGATAATTCACCCTTCCATGCAGACGCAGATTTTATTTCTAAAAAATTATTGAACGTTTCCATGAGCGGAACATACATGGGAGATCAGGCAGTGGGTTTTAAAAATGGAAGTTCTATTTCTGGCTTGCGTGAAAACCATCTAATCACAACTGGTTTGGAAACAGTTTACGAAGGAATTACAATTTCGCAAATCCATGATGCCGATCAGGTTTTAACTCCACTTATCTGGAGCACAGACGGAAATGTTGTAACTGCAATCTACGAAAACCAAGGAATGCGTTTAATTATAGATGGAGGTTTTACACGTTTGTACAACAAATGGGAAACTGCTGGAACCGATCGTTATATAAAAAATGCGGCTTCTTGGTTGGTAAACTATGAACGTTTTGGCGAGTCAGTAGTTGGTCTGAAATAAGCATTTTTATTAAAAAATTCAATCATTTATGGTTGATTCGTTAAGGCCGAATTTATTTTGAGTTCGGCTTTTTTATTGAAAAATAAGTTGAATATTAATTTGCACGGCATGGTGCACAAATCAAAAATTATGAAAAAAATAATTTTAGTAATCGCCTTTTTCCAATTCATTTTAATGCATACACATGCACAATACAATTCCTGCGCGGGACAAAGTATAGCTGAGGAAACTAGAGAAACAATAACGATTGATCAAAACTCAGGAAAAAAAATTGTCAAAATTGAAAAAATGGCTGTAAAAGACAAAGACGATTTTGGAAATGCGAAGGGAAATCAATACGATTTAGCTGTTGATGGCGCTTTTGAAGGGCAAACAATTGTGGTTTTGAATTTTGTAAACATAGATTTAACAGCCCCAACTCTTTCTTTAAAAGAAAAAGGATTGTCTGTTGTCCAATTTAGTCCAAATACGGGTGGTATTCCAACTCTTAATGAATTTCAAAAAGCCTTAGATAAATCGTGCCAATTTTGGTTGATTTCTAGCCATACACAACAATTAACGGAAGAACATGCTGAAATCATCAAACGTTATTTTGAAAGTGGAAAAGGAGTTTATATTTGGGGTGATAATACACCTTTACATGCGGATGCAAATTTCATTACACAAAAATTATTAGGTGTTTGGATGGACGGTGAATATTATGGAGATAAAGCTGTTGGTTTTAAATCTGGGGGATCCGATTTTGGTTTGCGCGAAAATCATCTGAATACAATAGGTTTGGAATCGGTATACGAAGGAATAACGATTTCACAAATTCACGATGATCAACAAGTGATGACACCTTTGATTTGGAGTACGGATGGGAATGTAGTTTCAGCCTTTTATGAAAATCAAGGTCGACGTTTGATTATTGACGGTGGATTTACACGTTTGTTTTACAAATGGGAAAGTGCAGGAACTGATCGCTACATCAAAAATGCTGCAGCTTGGTTGGTAAACTATGAACGTTTTGGAGAGTCTGTAGTTGGACTGAAATAAACGTTTAATAATAATCGATCTCAGGTTAATAAAAAAATTCAATCATTTATGGTTGATTCGTTAAGGCCGAATTTATTTTGAGTTCGGCTTTTTTATCGAATATATTGTATGTTAAATTGCACATCATTGTGCCTAAATTAAGTAATCATGAAAAAATTAATTCTATGTATTGTCTGTTTTCAATTTGTAATAGTGAATACAAATGCGCAATATAATTCCTGCGCCGGGCAAAGTAAAGCCGAAGAATCTAGAGAAGTAACTACAACAGACAGAAATACCGGTCAAACATTCGTTTCAGAGGTAAAAGTGGCAGTTGCAGTTGAAAACAAAGATGCTTTTGGTAATGCAAAAGGAAGTGAATTCGATTTAGCTGTTGACGGAGCATTTGAAGGTCAAACAATTGTGGTGTGGAATATTGTGGGTATAGATTTGTCTAAACCAATAGTTGCTTTGAAACAAAAAGGTTTATCAATTGTGCAATTTAATAGTAACACAGGTTTGCCAACACTTGAAGAATTTCAGGATGCGTTAGATAAATCGTGTCAGTTTTGGCTAATTTCTAGCGGTGAACAACAAATGACAGACAAACATGCAGAAATTATTAAACGTTATTTTGACAGCGGAAAAGGGGTTTATATTTGGGGAGACAACACACCATATCATGCAGACGCAAATTTTATCACTCAAAAATTAATTGGCGTTTGGATGGACGGAACATACATGGGCGACAATGCCGTGGGTTTTAAGTCGGACGGATTGGCTTACGGACTTCGTGAAAACCACTTAATTACAACTGGACTTGAGAGTGTGTATGAAGGAATTACGATTTCACAAATTCACGACGACCAGCAAGTAATGAAACACCTAATTTGGAGTACAGACGGAAACGTAGTTTCTGCAATATATGAAGATCAGGGTAGAAGATTGATTATTGATGGAGGATTTACTCGTTTGTTTTACAAATGGGAAAGCGCTGGAACAGATAGATATGTCAAAAATGCAGCTGCCTGGTTAGTGAATTACGAGCGCTTTGGCGAGTCAGTAGTTGGCTTAAAAAAGTAGTAAATGATAAGTTTACTTTAAAAAGAGAAGTTTTAATTTTGTAAAATTAGTATTCAACAGTAATATTAAACACAGTATCAAAAACAAAAGATCCTTCTTTCTCCACTTCCGAACCGGGAAATTTGATTCCTTTTATTTTAGTTGTCTTGTTCTTTGTCAGCAAATCTATAATTTGTTTTTCAGTTAACTTCTTATTCAAAACGGTGAATGGTAGCATGAATCCGCACACCTTAAAATTTGTGCAGCCAACTCCAGTTTTGCCCTCCATAATTTTGTAACTTTTGCATTTCGGACAATCCAAATCGGTGAGTGCTGTTTTCGGTTTCACAACTTTCACTTTTACAACTGGTTCGGGTTGAACTTCATGAATTTGAATGTGAACTTGTTCTTGTGAAAAAATAACTTCGTCTACTAATTCACGCACCATTTTCGTTAATTCTAGTTTGAAGGTCTCTAAATCGTAACTGCCTTTTTCAATTAAGCGCAATTTACGTTCCCACTGACCGGTTAGTTCTGCACTTTTTAATAGCTCATTCGAAATTGTATCAATTAAACCAATTCCGGTTGGAGTTGCAATTATATTCTTGCGTTTCTTTTCTATATATTTTCGCTTAAATAAGGTTTCAATAATATTTGCTCGTGTAGCTGGCCTTCCAATTCCACTTTCCTTCATCATGTCGCGCAACTCTTCATCGTCTACCATTTTACCTGCTGTTTCCATTGCACGTAAAAGAGTAGCTTCTGTGTGGTATTTTGGTGGACTCGTTTTTCCTTGGTGAACAATGGGTGCGTGTGGTCCTTTTTCTCCTTCCACAAATTCGGGCATTGTTTGCTCTTGTGGCTCGTTTGCTTTTTTGTCTGTGTTCGCTTCCTTCGTTTCTTCCCAAACAACTCGCCATCCAGGTTCTAAAATTTGTTTTCCGCTTGCTTTAAATTCAACTTGTCCAACTTTACCTAAAACAGTGGTGTTTGAAACCTTACATTCAGGGTAAAACGCAGCTATAAAACGGCGAACAATTAAATCATAAATCTGCTGTTCAGGATGAGAAACTCCAGAAGGTTGAATTCCTGTTGGAATAATGGCGTGGTGGTCTGTTACTTTTTTATCGTCGAAAACTGTCTTGAGTTTTGGAATGGGTTTTTCTAAAATGCTAGCTGTGAATCGAGAATAATGTGCTAATCCGTTCATGATTGGCCCAATTTTAGGATGCAAATCTTCACTCAAATAACTAGTGTCGACCCGCGGATAAGTGACCAACTTCTTTTCATATAAACTCTGCACCATTTTCAAGGTTTCTTCTGCCGAATAACCAAATTTCTTATTCGATTCAACCTGAATACCTGTTAAGTCGAATAACCTCGGATTGCCCTCTTTACCTTCTTTTTGTTCGAAATTCGTGATTTCAAACTCGTGTTGGAGTAAGTATTCTAAACCTTTTTGGGCTTTTTCGTTCGTCTTTAAACGGTCAATTTGGGCTGAAAACTCTGTTTCTCTGTAAACTGTTTTTAGTTCCCAATATTCATCCACTTGAAAAGCATCAATTTCTTTTTGTCGGGCAACAATCATTGCTAAAGTAGGAGTTTGAACTCTTCCAATTGATAAAGTAGCTTTTCCTTGCCCGAATTTTTTTGTAAACAAACGCGTAGCATTCATTCCGAGCAACCAATCGCCTATTGCGCGCGCGCTACCTGCTTTGTACAAATTGTCGTATTGAGTTCCATCGCGCAATTTTGAAAATCCTTCCCGAATAGCCTCTTCAGTTAAAGACGAAATCCAAAGTCTACGAATTGGAACAGTACATTTTGCTTTCGCTAACACCCACCGCTGAATGAGTTCGCCTTCTTGTCCAGCATCTCCGCAATTAATCACTTCGTCAACGCGTGCAACTAAACTTTCAATAATTGCAAATTGTCTTCGAATTCCCGAATCATCGATGAGTTTAATACCAAATTTTTCTGGAATCATTGGCAAGTCTTCTAACTTCCAATATTTCCAACTTTCTTTGTAATCATGCGGTTCTTTAAGTGTACACAAATGACCGAAAGTCCACGAAACGTAATACCCATTTCCTTCGTAATACCCGTCATGCCGTTGTTTTGCGCCTATTACTTCAGCAATATCTCGGGCAACAGAGGGTTTTTCAGCTATACACAATTTCACGGATCAAAATTAAAAAAGAAAAGGGCTGGTGTAATATAAAATTGTTCACAAAAGCCAGAAAATATACACATCTCAATTTACCATTAAATAAACAATTCCATGCGTTTGCTAAATTTTACTATATCGATTAGTTAAATTTATTAGCTTTGGATATGAAAAATATTTTTGCGCTGATTTTCTTTTTGTTTCCACTTTTTAGCTTTTCACAGGAATTGCAATGGAAACAAATTATTTATTCAAATTCTAACGATACTTTTGAAGAATTGTGCTCCAAAATTGAAATTTATTTCAAAGAAAACAAGCAAGTGGAAGCTTCCAAAAATGAGGGTGAAGGATCTAGCTACAATAAATATTTACAGTGGAAATATTTCAATCAATTCAGATTAACTGAAGAAGGGAAACTTCCGAATGCGAAAACAATTTTGAATGCATTTTCAGATGAAAAAATTAAACAAAAATTAGAAAAAAGCGCCAATTGTAATTGGTCATTTATTGATCAAATCGACAATGATGGCGGTTATTGGGGAATTGGTCGGGTTACTGGCATTACACTCCACCCAACAGATAGCTTGTCTTACTTTGTAACCACTCCGGGAGGTGGAATTTGGAAAACAACAGATGGCGGACAGAACTATTCTTCTTGTGACGATGGACTTCCGTATGGAGCAGCTTCAAATTTACTAATCGACCCTACAAATACAAATGTTATGTTTGCTTGTAACGGAGAAAACGAAGGTTGGTGGAATTCATCAACAGGAATCTACAAATCGCTAGACGGAGGACAGAACTGGCTGCCTACAACGCTTGTTTTTGATTTAAATGTAACTGCAATTTATCAATTGAAAATGGATCCGAGTAATTCTCAACTGCTTTATACAGCAACATCAAACGGATTGTACAGAACTTTTGATGGAGGTTTAAACTGGAATTTAGTTAGAGCAGGAAGTCATATCGATCTCGAATTTAAACCACAAAACGCCAACGTTATCTATACTGCAACTGAAGATTATTGGGGCACAAGTCAGGTTTTCAAAAGTTCAGATGCAGGTTCAACTTGGAATCAAATTACAGCTTATACTTGGGCACACAATTACATAAAATTGGCTGTTACTGCTCTCGATACCAACCGTTTGCTAATTAGTTGTGATTACGATGGAAACAGACCTTTGTTTGAATCTCAAGATGAAGGTTTGAGCTATTCTCAATTAGCAGACACTCCAGAATCTACAATCGTTGGTTATTCTCCAAACAACGTGAATACTTTGTATTGTGGTTATGTGGTGCTTTATCAATCTTTAAATGGAGGATATGGATGGAATCAAATTACCAATTGGTACGACAATGGAATTCATACGGAAGTTCACGCAGATTTTCATGTAATTACAGAAGATCCGAATACAAATAAAATTTATTTTGGAAATGATGGTGGAGTTTATACTTATCGAGAAAACATGAATCAATGGGTAGATTTATCGAATGGTTTAAAAATTGGACAGATTTATCGTATTTCTAATGCTGAAACGAACGCAACTACCATGCTTTGCGGAACACAAGATAATGGCGGTCGACTAAGAATTATAACCGGAGAATGGTACAATATGAATGGTGGAGATGGAATGGATTGTGCAATTGACCCAAATGATGCACAAATTTTTTATACAACATACATAAATGGAATGTATTTAGATAGAACCTTAGATGGTGGAAATAGTTTTAGCACCATCATGACGTCAAATGATTCGCTTTTTGGACAATGGTTAACTCCTTTCGATTTAGACCCCAACAACAGTCAACGAATGATTGCCGGATATAGTAAATTACTACAAACATATACGCGCGGTCAAACTTGGGAAGAATTAACCATAAATCCATTTAATCCAAACGAAGGTTTTGTTGACGTAGAATTTGCGCCAGATAATTCAGACAGACTATTCGCGAGTTATTCTAATCGAATAACAATTACCAATGACGGGGGCATAACTTGGCAAAATAAAACACTTCCAAATTCAGCACCAATTACAAGAATGGCCGTTAAGCCTACAAATAGTAATTACATATATGCGAGTAGAGGTGGCTACACAGACAATGTTAAAGTGACGATGTCTAAGAATGGTGGAGTTTCGTGGATAAATTATTCTGAAGGTTTACCAAATGTTCCTTGCAATGTAATTGTTTATGAGCCAAACAGTCCGGGAAGATTGTATGTTGGAAACGATCTTGGAGTTTATTACCGAGATTCAGTAATGTCTCAATGGGAAGTTTACGGTAATAACCTACCTTTTACATTCGTAAACGATATAAAAATCACTCAAAATGCACAAAAAATACGCATTGGAACTTTCGGAAGAGGAATTTGGGAGGCAAATTTGTGTGCAACAACAACTGCAGATGTTGCTGAAAAAGCTATTTCTGATGACTTTATTTATATTTATCCAAATCCAAGTAATGGAGAGTTTTCTGTTGTTCAAAAAACTGTTCACCCAATAAAAGATATTCATTTATTTGATATCGAAGGAAGAGAAGTAGCTGTTGAGAAATCGATTCAAGAAGAAGTTATGCGTTTTCAAACCGAAGCTACTGCTGGTGTTTATCAATTGAGTTACACTGTAAACGGATTTTATTATCAGAAAAAAATAGTGATCAACTAATCTATTAACCTGAGTTAGATTCTAAATTCATCTCAGAATTTATTTTAAAATAGTAGATCTGAGACTCGTTTTATGAGGAATAGCTAGCTATTTCGAAGAAAATAGACGAGTGAGATACTGTTTTAAAAGAAATAGTTTTTACAAATCCACACTTCTTT
>JANNWW010000127.1:0-20369 GCA_031409255.1 Crocinitomicaceae bacterium | reverse complement strand
CTCGCTCTTTGAGCGCTTCCAAAACTACTTTTTTCTTGAATTCACTACTGAATTTCCTTCTTTTTGTTGACATATTTGTAAAGTTAAAAAATTACTATTTCCTATCTTAACTTACTGTCTGAAATTTGGGGAGTAGCATATTCAACATGTAAATAATGCAGTTTATCTTAGTTATTTCGAAGAAGCCAGAATTCATTATTTCCGACAATTGCTTGGTGTTCAATGGGATTGGAATAAAACTGGTATACTTTTGCGTAAGAATGAACTCGAATATTTGAAGCCAGTTTTTTTACACGATGTTGTTGAAATAAAAGTTTATTTGAAGCACATTGGTGAAAAAAGTTTTACTTTAGCATACGAAGTGATAGCAAACAACGAAATTCGTACACTCGGAACTTCGGTGTTGGTTTGTTTCGACAATTCTGTGAAACAGTCAATAAAAATTCCGGAATTAATGCGAAAAAGCTTAGAAAAATTGGAATTAAAATTAGAACAATAAAACACTATATGAGATCATTTTCACTGATTATTTTACTTTTTGGAACTTTCTTAAGTAATGCGCAAATTTCGGCTATCGAAAAAAACAAAGATTTTTGTTACCGATTAAACGGACAAAAAGCGCCTGTTAAAGGAAGTCGCTTCGCAGAGTGGGAGTGTGGTAAAATAGCTGGAATTGTAGATTGCAATGAGAAGTTAGAATTATCTAGCGACCAAAACTTTGTTGTAACCTCTTCTAACAAGCAGCCTTTTTCAGGCGAATGTGAAACATGTCACCAAAACGGGGTGTTGGAAAGACGCGTAAAATTTGTGAACGGAAAAGCTGAAGGAGTAGACACGAGCACTTACCAATCTGGTTGTGTTTTGGCAATTCGAATGCACATTGCGGGCGCTGAGCATGGTAAATGGCAGTTTTTTGAAGATTCAACGTTTAATCCAAGTTGGGAAAAAAATTATTCAGTTGGAGAGTTGAACGGTCCGCAGTTAACGTGGGGAAGAAGAAAAGATGCTTCAGGAAATGTCATTTACGACACAACTAAATTTGAAGTTTACATTAACGGAATTTTAAATGGAAAAAAAGTTTCTTATTCGAAAGGTAAACGAACAAAAGAAGTTACGTATAAAAACGGATTAATTGAAGGTACTTTTTTAGTTTACAACAAAGAGGGAGTTATTATTGAAGAGTTAACATTCAAGGAAGGAAAGAAAAACGGTGTTTTCAAGTATTATTACGACGATGGAGTACTATTGAAGACTGAAAATTGGGAAATGGACGTGCGTAATGGCGAATTTAAGACATTCTATTACAATCAAACTATTCAATCTATTGAGAATTATAAAAAAGGAAACGGAAAACTGTCCAATTATTTAACTACTCAAACCTTCGAATTGAGTTCGAAAAAGGATGCTGACGAAGTTTTTAAAATGTTGGAAGAACGCAAACCATTGAATGAAATTTCAACACTTGTGAAAGATAAGTTGGCTGGAACAATTTTCTCAGATGAGCGGGCAGAACCCGAGTCGAAAAACTATTTACGTGAAAAAATGTTGAAGAATGGCCCAAACAAGCCTTTCGAAATTAACGCAAAATACTATGTTGTTCTTTTAACCAAAGTAGATATTATACAGAAAGCAGAATTACGCGAAGGTTGGTTTGAGGAGCGTTTTCCTGATCAAAAAGTGAAACGCAAAGCGTTGTATAAAAAAGATATTTTAATAGAAGAACATGTTTTTGATTCAGAAGGGCGCGAAATTTCCTCGTTTGGTGGTGTAGCAACTGCCGGAAGCGAAGACGATGCAATTCCGGGTGAATCTAAAAAAGACAAAAAAGCCCGCAAGAAGCGCGAGAAAATTGCCGCAAAAGAAAAGAAAAAACAAGACAAAAAGGAGAAGAAAACGAAAGGTGCTGAAGAAACTACTCCTGTGGAAATTAAATGATTTTAAATATAAAACTTTGTTTTTTTAATTAGCTAAAATATCTTCTCAGTTAGTTATAGATTTCTTTTTATTTCAGTTATTTTTTTGAAAAAAAAAGGCAAAAAAAGTAGGGTAAGCTACTTCTATCGCACCGCTCAACCTCATACCTTTGCTACATTCCTGTCCTGGAGGATTAAGAGGGAGCTGGTCGTAAAAGACTTACCCCAACGCAAAAGTAGTGGTTTATTCGAGTTTCACAATGAAAAATCAAAGAATATTATAAATAATCGGTCCGATTTCGTGAATTTTCAAGCTGAAGAACTTGAAAATGAAGTTGTCCGTGCAATTCAAACGTTAATTTCATGCTCGCAAATAAAACGGCATCTATTTCATTCACATTCTTAAATTTCGTGTTTCCAGCACGAAAGCTTTCAAAAAAATGTTCAAATAATTGAAAATTTTCGAATTCAAAATTCTCCCAATAATTTGTTGGAAGTAAATCGTTTTCCCACGATTCGGACTTGAAATCTAATAAAAAACTTAGGGTAATGTTGCGCGAATTAATGATTTTCGAAATCAATAAACGAATTTGATCGTTGCTTTCTTCACTAACTGAAAACTGTTTAATTAAACGCAGGTTCAATTCATGTACAAATCGAAATTTATCTTGATAAAAGTCAAGCATTTACAAAGCTTTCAATGCTTCTATAGCAGAAGTCGGATTTGCGTGCCCAAAAACATAACTTCCAGCAACCAAAGCATCTGCACCAGCATCTACTAATAATTTACCAGTTTCAGCATTCACACCTCCGTCAACTTCAATTAAAGCTTTCGAATTCTTAGATTGAATTAAAACTTTCGTTTGGCGTACTTTATCGATTGCTTCAGAAATGAATTTTTGCCCTCCAAAACCAGGATTTACAGACATAATTAAAACCAAATCTAAATCAGCAATCACGTTTTCCAAAACAGAAACAGGCGTGTGTGGATTGAGTGCAACACCGGCTTTCATTCCAGTGGCTTGAATTGCTTGAATTGTTCGGTGTAAATGCGTACAAGCTTCGTAATGAACCGTTAAGATGTCAACACCAGCTTTCGCGAAATCGTTAATATATTGATCCGGATTAACAATCATTACATGGCAATCGATTGTTTTCTTCGCCACTTTTTTCAAAGCTGAAATAATTGGAAACCCAAAAGATATATTGGGAACAAAAACACCATCCATCACGTCTACATGAAACCAATCAGCGTTACTCGAATTGATAAACTCAAAATCGCGTTCCAAATTTCCGAAATCACACGATAGAATAGAAGGGGCAACTAAAACTGACATAACTTTTTTGTGTAAAAATACGATTTAGTTTGAGATGCCTTTTCGAATTTTAGCTAAATATTCTTCATCACGACCATAAACATCGGGATAAAAAATGAGTTTATTCTCTGGTGAAACCATCACTGAAATATAATCTACCGTTAAATCTAATGGTTTGTGAAGTGGAATAGGGGTATGCTCTTTTCTTGAAATTAAGGAATCTAAACTATCCGGAAGAACTTTGTTTTTGTCATCTCTTCGCAAAATAAATCGAGCCAATGAATCTGGGTCTTCGCAACGCATACACCCATGCGAGTAAGCGCGAATATCGCGATTGAAGAAGCTTTTTTGAGGTGTATCGTGAATGTAAACGCCGTATTCATTGTTGAATTCAAATTTAACTAAGCCAAGTGCATTTCCAGTTCCGGGGTCTTGTTTAATTCTAAATGGGAAATTCCCTTTTTTATATCTACTCCAATTTATGGATGATGGATCTTGCTCCACATCACCTCTGTAAACACGGTAACCGTGCCGCGCAGCATATCCAGAACTTCGCTGCTGACCTGGTAAAAACTCTTCTTCCGCAATTGAATGCGGCTGAGTCCAGAAGGGGAGTGCCGTAATCTGTCGAATTCTAGATGTTAATTGTGGTGTTTTATTTTCAGGTTTTCCGACTACTACTTTATGAATTGAAAAAAGTGTGTCGTTGTAGTAAATTCGCAATAAATATTCTGGAATGTTTACCCACACGTAACGATCGGAAAATTTAGGTCGCCAGCGCCATCTTTCCAATGAAAGAACTGCTCTTTCTAATTTATGTTCTGTTGATTCTCCTAATGCTACTAGTGTATATTTGCCTATTACTCCGTCGTTTTTTAAACCATTGTCCGCTTGGAAATTTGCCATACTGTTCCAAAAGGCTTCTTCAGAACGGTCGCTCGAAAGCATGTATCCTTTTTCAATCAAAGATTCGGTGCAAAGTGCAAAACATTTGGCTGAATCTTCTGCTTTTGCTGGAATTTCGTAACTTTTTGTGGAAAGTGGTTTGTTTTGATATGCATTGAATACGTAGAGTGCAAGATTGCGGTAATCGAGGTGAAGTGGACCTTGAGCAGCAAGCCAATAACCAAAGTTAATAACGGTATCAATTTGTTTTATTTTCGCTATAAAATCTTTATTTTCTAGTAGATTTAAAGGTTTAACTTTGTTTAATTCTTTGTCGTAAAATCCGCGATTTAGGTCGGCCGAAAGTTGCGAGAAATGCAAACTCAAAAACAATTCTTTTACAACCAATTCTTTGTTTAAGCTGTCTATTTGATTGAGAATAAATCTATTTTTAGGCAATCCAAGAACAAGCGGTTGTTTCTCAAGTTTACTCCATGCTTCTCCTTTGGAAGTTAGAAGAGAATCATTTGTCCAAAAAGGAAGGTAATCTCTGTTTTCGTAGTAAGTTTTTAATAAATTTAATTCGGTTTCTTTTATTCCTAAACCGCTTCCGAAATCTTGTTCAAAAAAAGCTCTGATGCGCTTTTTCATTGGTAAATCGTCGTCTAAAATAGGATTATATGCTTTTTCTTCTGTGCTACAAGAAAGTAAAACCAGAATCAGAAGTCCAAAAGAGAGTAGTTGTTGGATAGTACGAGTCATTTATTTTGAGATATTTGTAGCAAATTTACACAGAAAAAGGTTGAAATGGTTTTACAATTCTATGTTACTTACATTTTTTTAATAAGTGCGATCATTTTGTCCATAAAAGGGTTCTCTGACAGTATTTTCGTTGATAAATTCGTTTTTCATCCATACCGTGTGAAACACAATAAGGAGTGGTATCGTTTTTTGTCGCATGCTTTTTTACATGGAGATCCGGGGCATTTAATTTTTAACATGATCGCAATTTATAGTTTTGGAACTATGGTAGAAGATTTTATGGTTTATAGTATGCATTCTACTGTAAATGGAAAAATTGTATTTTTAATTTATGCAATTCTTTCAATTATTGTTTCGTCGCTTATTTCTTATTTTAGGCATTCCAATAATTCAAATTACAGATCTTTAGGTATTTCTGGTTTGGCTTCAGCAATTATTTTCACTTCTATTTTGTGGAATCCAGAAGGTGAAATTATTTTCATGTTAATTCCAATCCCTATGCCTGCTTGGGTTTTTGGAATTCTTTACTTAGGTTTTGAAATATATTCAGATCGAAAACGTAATAATACAGGAATTGCGCACGATGCTCACATTGCGGGAGCGGTTTTTGGTATATTATTCGCAATTATTTTTAATTTTGGTCAAGTTAGATTCGCATTCTCAAACTTATTTTAATTATGAGTCAAATTCTTTACGTTAACAACAACGGAACCATCCTTCCAAGCAACGAACCTTCAATATATTCCGGAAACAGAGCTTATTCGTATGGTGATGGTTTGTTTGAAAGTCTTCGAATTTTGAATGGGAAAGTATTAAATATTGGACCACATTTGAATAGAATGACAGAAGGAGCTAAAGCAATAAAAATGCGACTACCAGCTCATTTCAACGAAGCTTTTTTTGTTGAAAAATTCAACGAATTGATACTTAAATGTGGCATAACTGAAGGTGGTAGAATACGTGTGTCTATAGACAGATTGGGCGGAAACACTTATTCTCCGGAAAGTAACGAAGTGAGTTATTTTATTGAAGTTTATCCGATTGAGTTAAATTTGTTTGGTTTAAGTGGAAAAGGTTTAGAGGTAGATTTATACCAAGATATTCGCAAGGTAAAAGATGCGCTTTCAAATTTTAAGACAAAAAACGGTTTGTTGTATGTTATGGCATCAATTTCTGCTAGGGAAAAGGGCTTAGACGATGTTTTATTAATGAACGATAAAGGTCAAATTTTAGAGAGTTCTCATAGTAATTTATTCGTTGTGAGCAATGGCGTTTTGTATACGCCAAGTTTGTCTGATGGTTGTTTGGCTGGGACTATGCGCATGCAAGTAATTAATTTGGCTTTAAAAAATAGTTTAAAAGTTTACGAAACGTCAATTTTGCCTTCTAATTTATTGGTTGCTGATGAAGTTTTTTTAACGAACGCTGTAAGAGGAATTTCATGGGTTGGCGGTTATCGTACAAAAAGATATATTAATTCGACGGCTAGAAAAATTGTATCTTTTTTGAATGAGGAATGGGAATAAATTAAATTCTTAATTTATTTTAATTATTGTTATATAATTTATATTATGTTAAATAGAATATCATATAAAACATTTCAGTTGTTATAGTTGTTTAAAAAATAACTTATAATTCAACTAAATTTATATATTTGTTGGAATACATACTATGAAATAAAATGAAATACTTTTTAACATTATTATTAGGGACAATTCTTTTGTCTGCTTGTTCAGAAAGAAAAAATGAAATTTCTTCTGAGCCAAAGTTTGATCCTAGCAAAGAGCAATTGTTTAAACTCGGACTGTCTACGAACACGGTTTCAGTTCCAATGCAATTTATGCCAGTATGGGTTTTTAAAACGCTAACTAAAATTGGTCTAAAAAAGATTACAATTCACTATAAAGGTGGTAAAAATCCCCAAGATACGCTTCAGAAGAATGAGTTTAATTTCGATTGGGACAAGAAAATTTCAAAATTTGTCGAAACCGGAAATAGTCCAAATGGAAAATATATTAGTGAAGGTGTTTACCATCTTATAGACGAAAACCATATTGAGATTGATTACAAAACGATAAACACCGATAAAAAGGAAAAAAAGTATAAAACCAAAATTTTAAATAAAAATAAAAGTAGAATTGTTTTACGAATGAGAGGAGATAAATTAATTGACAGCACTATATTCAATTATGTCTCAGACAAGGTTCAAACAAACGTATTAAAAATTGGAGATTTTGTTAATTCAGTTCAAATTTTTGTTCCAGAAAACACAAATAAAACCACAATTGTAGCTATTTATAAAAGTTTAAATTTAAGTATTTCAAATACATCAACTGCCACAATATCAGTTATTTATACTAAAAATAAACTCCCAACTTCTTCATATAGCTTGAACAATGAGTTTGTTCAAATTGCTAAAGAAAAAGAATGGAAATACGATTCTAATTATTGTTTAACGAGTTATGCTGAATTTTACAATAACACTCCTGTTAAAACCATCAAGTTTACTTATAACAAGAATTTTCTTCCCAAAACAATGACGGTTAATGACGTAATCAGTTATTTTGATTATGAATAGTTTATGTATTCTAAAGATGAAGTAAAAACAATTAAAACACTATTTTGGTCATCGTTTAAATCAAAAATAGAGAAACACCGATCGGTTTCTGGAAGACGAATTAACTGGCTCCACTACCCTTCTGAAATTGATCATATTTACATACGTTTAGATGCAGATAAAGAGGGCGCGCGTTTTTCTTTCGATATTCAAGGAAAAGATTTAGGTGTACGTTCAATTATTTGGGAACAAATGTACGAATTGAAAGTAGTTTTAGAAAAAGAAATGGGAACAGATGGAAAATGGCTCGAAGCAATTTCAAATGAAACAGTTCCAGAGTTTAATCGAATTATTTGGGAAATAACCGACGTAAATCTATTTTCAACAGCTGACCACAAGAAAATAACGCAATTTTTAATGGAAAGAATTCTGTCTTTTGACCGATTTTATCAAGAATTCAAGGATATTCTAACCAATTTAGCTAATTAATCCGCAAACCTTCCTATTTTTGCTTCATGATAAAATCAATTTTCACAGCTTTAACTTTTGTTGCTTATACATCAATTTCAGCTCAAACACTCATTTTAGATGAAGATTTCACTACTGGAATTCCTTTGAATTTCACGGTTTCAATTTTAGATACGAATATCTGTGATGCATCAGTTAGTGCGTTTTCTCCTGGATGGATTTCTCTTGCAGATGTGTTAGCACCAGCAAATATGGTTGTTGGAGCGAGTTCGTTTTTTAATCCAACCGGAACCGCAAATCGTTGGTTAATTTCTTCGCAATTAACTCTTGGTGCATTTGGAAATAGTTTAACATGGAAAGCACGTTCGCATGATGCAAGTTTTCCGGATGGTTACAGAGTTTTGATTTCTAATACAGGAACAAATCCGGAAGATTTTACAGATACTTTGCTCACAGTTGCAACTGAATTAGATGTGTGGACAACTCACACAATAAACTTGAGTACTGAAGGCTATAATTCTGATTTAGTTTACATTGCATTTGCTTTGCAATCTACAGATAAATATATTTTGTATCTAGATGATGTTCAAGTCGAAAAAGACAATTCAGCCTCTGTTTTTGAAGATAAACTTGTTGATTTAGCAATTTATCCAAATCCAACAAGCGGAATAATTCAAGTAAATACAAGCGAAGAAATTTCAGGAATTTCATTAATTCAACTAAATGGAATAGAAATTCCGCTTCGTTTTATTGATGGAGTAATTACTATTGAAAATTACGATTCAGGATACTATTATTTACAAGTTAAAACAATTACTGGTAAAATAATTAGAGAAAGAATCTTGAAAATATAAATTTTGAATTAGAATTTTGATAAAAAAGCAGACTTTACTTAGTCTGCTTTTTTAATTTAATTAGTTTTTTTTCTTATTTCTGAGATTGTTGCGCATCTTGTTCAGAATATTGCTTAACAATAACTGATTTTTCAATACGCAATTTCGTTCCTTCAGAAGAAATTAAAGCAGTAGTATCAGTTAATTCCAAAATCTTCGCATGGATTCCTGATAGTGTTACGATTTTGTCGCCAGTTTGTAAACTTTCGCGAAACAATTTCATTTCTTTTTGTTTTTTTTGCTGTGGACGAATTAAAAAGAAGTAGAAAACTACAACCATTAATACAAGCATTAAAATTTGTGGCATTTGTATGTGTGTTTATTTGTTACTTAATAATGTCTGCTTGAATTTGCAAACTCGTCTCCGCTGGAGTTGTGTTTGAAATTACACGGACTGTTTTACTGATAGATTCACCAGGATTAAAATTCTCTGTTTTCACATTTGCTTTAATCAACCCTGTTTCACCTGGCTGTATTGGTTCTTTTGTCCAATCTGCTATTGTGCAAGAACAGGTTCCAACAACGTTTGCTAAAATAAGCGGATTATCGCCTGTGTTTTCAACAGTAAAAGTAGCTTTCACCAATTCTCCTTTTGCAACTTTACCAGCATTGAAAACGGGTTTAACTTTAAGTGAAGTTTTTTCCCCCACTTCTAATACTTCATTTCCACCACAATTCATCAACAAAAATGCGATGGAGCAAATTCCTATTAACTTTTTCATAATCAATTTATTAGTCCTCTTCCGATTTTATTTATTTTACCGTCTTTATCTAAACGGGTTATTGCTTTGTCTAAAATTCCATTTATGAAACCATGACTTTTTGGTGTTGAATAAAACTTAGAGATTTCAATGTATTCATTCAAAGTTACTTTTGTTGGAATACTTTTAAATACTTGAAATTCAGTTATGGCCATTTTCATGAGTAAAATATCCATTTTTGCAATTCTTTCCAGTTCCCAGTTGTCTGTTAATTCGTCTATTAGTGCTAAATTTTCAGTTTCCATCGCTATTGTTTTGCGAAGCAATGTTTGAATGAACTCCTTTTCGTCGTCTGGATCTTTGTATAGACTTAGAATTTCTAGTTCTCCACCTTCTTCCATTGTCTTCAATGTTTTGATAACCATTTGGCAAATCAAATCAATATCATCTAACCAATGAATACTTTTTTCTTCGAAATAAGAATAAACTAAAGGTGAATTGGCAATTTCTTCTCTGAATAATTCAACAGCAAAAACTAAATCTTCTTGAAAACCAGACTTTTCATCCTCCATATATAAAATATAGGTTTCCGACTCGCGAATTGTATTGAATATTTTTCTGAACATTTCCTGATCAACATCACCGATCCAATTTACTTTTCGTTCCTCCGAAATGATTCTCAATTCTTTGTTTTTGGCAATTTTATCGAAAATTTGATTGTTTAAAAATTTCAAATTTGGATTTAAATCACTCTCAACTGGGCGAATTTTCTTTTTGTTTTCACCAATTCGGCGCTCAGCAAGCCATTTTAACTCAGGAAACGTCAACAACAAATAGATATATAAATCGTAGATTCTATCAACTCCTTGCATCAATTCTTTTTCAGTTTTTACAATACTGTCCTCTTTACTTTGAAAGTAAGCATAAAGCGATTGCAAAACTTTTATTCTTAATTGTCTCCTATTCAACATCTTATGATATGTGTATTACATTGGAAGTTTAATGTTCCCAACAGACTGAATTCGTTCTTCAGCCATTTTATTTGCAATTTTATAAGTAGGTGTTCCTTCAGATTTTGAGCGGGAAACAATGTTTCCAATAGTTGTGTAAATTTCGGCAGCTTTACTCATTGCCCACTCACTTGAAAGCGACTTAACTTCTGAATAACAATTAATTACTCCACCTGCATTCAAAGCAAAGTCTGGTGCATAAATAATTCCTTTGTCCATTACAATTTTGCCGTGCACACTTTCATTTGCCAATTGATTATTTGCTGCTCCGGCAATAATTGAACATTTCAAACGGTTCAAAGTATCGTCGTTAATAGTTGCGCCAAGTGCACAAGGTGCGTAAATATCCATGTCTATGTCATAAATATCATTCAAGCCAACAACTTTTGCTCCGTATTCATTCGAAACGCGTTTCAATGTTTCTTCATGAATATCAGTAATAAAAACTTCAGCTCCTTCGCTTCTCAAATGCTTCACTAAATATTCTCCAACATGACCAACACCCTGAACGGCAACTTTTTTGCCATTCAAAGAATCTGAACCAAATTGCTCTTTTGCGCAGGCTTTCATGCCCATGTAAACTCCGTAAGCAGTAACAGGAGATGGGTCGCCGCTTTTTCCAGGAAGACCAACCACGTGATTTGTTTCCATGGCCACCATTGTCATATCGATCGGGTTAATTCCCACATCTTCAGCAGTAATGTATTTTCCAGCTAGCGATTGAACAAATTTTCCGAATCTCCTAAACAATGCTTCAGATTTCATTGAACGCGCATCGCCAATAATTACAGCTTTTCCACCTCCAAGATTTAAACCTGAAATAGAATTTTTGTAGGTCATTCCTCGAGACAAACGCAAAACGTCGTTTAAAGCTTCCATTTCATTGTTGTACATCCACATTCTTGTTCCGCCGAGTGCAGGACCTAAAATAGTGTTGTGTACAGCAATAATGGCTTTTAAACCAGTTGCATTGTCGTTACAGAACAATAATTGTTCGTGATTGTATGCGCTCATTTGAGCAATAACCGGATTTTCAGCTAAATTCAAATCCTTTATTTCTTTGACTTCAAACATTGTAAAACATTTAACGTTTAATTGCGATGAATGGTTAATTTTGTAAAAAATAATTCACCTTTTCGAGGGGCAAATTTAGCAATATTAAGCATGAAGTCTTTAAGTTATCTCAACAAATATTTTCGTAAATACAGTCGATTATTAATTCTCGGGATATTATTTATAGTTATTCAGAATTATTTTAACGCTAAAATGCCCGTAATCATTGGTGAAGGAACCGATGAATTATTCAAAAAAGTTGGCTCCACAACCATGAATAAAATCTGGGTTTCTATTTTAATTTTAGCAGCAACATACATTCTATTCTCTTTAATTAAAGGTTTTTTCCTTTTTCTAACCCGTCAAACAATTATTATTATGTCGCGAAGAATAGAATTCGACCTTAAGAATGAAATTTTTGACAAATACCAAGAACTCGATTACTCGTTTTATAAAAGTCAATCTACAGGTGATTTAATGAACCGAATTTCGGAAGATGTTGCGCAGGTTCGACAATATTTAGGTCCTGGAATTATGTATACGGTAAATCTTTTGATTTCGCTTCCCTTTATTTGTTACCAAATGTTTTCAATAAGTTGGCAAGTTAGTTTATTTGCGCTTCTCCCTCTGCCAATTATGACGGTGCTCATTTATTTTGTCTCAAATAGAATGAATAAATTGAGCAAAGAAGTTCAAAAACAACAATCACTTTTAAGTTCAATTGGACAAGAGACTTTTGCTGGAATTCGTGTAATTAAGGCCTATTTACAAGAGAATCATGCTAGACAACGATTTGAAACCAATTCTAAAATTTACCACACTAAAAACATGCGTTTGGTTAGAACGAATGCATTGTTTATGCCTACAATAGCGCTTTTAATAGGAATTAGTTCAATGCTATGTATTTATATTGGTGGGATTTATACCATGGACGGTAAAATTTCTACTGGTCAAATAATCACTTTTGTTTTGTTTGTATACAATTTAACATGGCCATTTGCGAGTGTTGGTTGGGTAACCTCAATTGTTCAAAGAGCTTCAGCTTCTCAGCAGCGAATAAATGAGTTTTTACTTATTGAACCCAATATTAAGAACCAATCGACTGAAATAAATCAAGAAATTGTTGATATTGAGTTTAATAACGTTTCTTTTAAATACGGTGAAGCATTGCCAAATGTGTTGAATAATTTGAACTTTAAAATCAAAAAGGGACAAACAATAGGAGTTATTGGAAGAACGGGAACTGGTAAAACAACTTTGATTCAGCTTTTGGTTCGACAATTAGATCCTACCTCTGGAGCTCTAAACTTGAATAATAAAGATTTAAAGACCATAAATTTAGAGCAATACAGAAACGAACTAGCTGTTGTTCCTCAAGACGTATTTTTGTTTTCAGATACTATTCAAAACAATATTTTATTCGGAGAATCTAATGTGGACGTTAACATAGATGATGTAAAGAAAGTAGCTAAAGATGCGCATGTTCTTCATAATATTGAAGAGTTTGAGAATAAATTTGAGACAATTTTAGGCGAACGTGGAGTGAACTTATCTGGTGGTCAGAAACAAAGAATTAGTATTGCTCGTGCGTTAATTCGAAAACCAAAATTGCTTATTTTAGACGATTGTTTATCTGCAGTAGATACTGAAACAGAGTCTATTATATTAGCTAATCTAAATAATTACTCGAAAGAATATGGAACAACTACGATTATAGTTAGTCACCGTGTTTCAAGTATTCGAAATGCAGATCAAATACTTGTATTAGATGCTGGAAGTATTATTGAATCTGGCGCACATGATGAGCTGCTTGCTTTGAATGGTGTTTTCAAGCAAATGCATGATCAACAATTGTTGGAGCTGGAAGATTGAAAGTAGATTTAATGAGTTGAAAGAAAGCTTTTTAAACTTATTCTTTTGATCTTTTTAGCGTGTTGTAATGTTCAAATTTATCTTTAATAAACGTAACTAGCTCAATGTCGGGCGTGGTTTTAATAAATTGTTCATCTATATTCATAAAATGAATGAAGTCTGAGAATTCTTCTGGACTTAATTGAACAATATCAAACGAAACGTACAAATGAAGTAAATCCTGAAGTAAAAACTCTTTTTTATCTTCAAATTCCTTTTGCGCAACAATTTCTTTCGATCTTCCTTCTCTCGAAAAGCGTTCGTAAAGCGCTGTAATTGGACTTTGAATAACTTCTAAGCCTGTAATAGTTTTTGTTTCTCGAAGCGCTAAGTTTTCTCGTTCTTCTTTAATTTCTTGAATAGATTTTAGCGGCTTAATAACTACGCCTTCAATTTCACGTGATTTTGGTTCTAAATAAATTTTCTTCTCAACACTACAATTTGAATCTGATTGAACTCTAAAACCGGCCAAATAATAACCTCTAACAGAAATTACAATAGAATCGTTAGGTTTTACGTAAACACCAAAAGTTCCGTTGGGTTGTCCGAAAACTCCTTGTCCAGAGGTTTTATTGATAACCATTAAATTATAGAAAATACCAGAATTTAAGGTGTCAAAAGCTCTTCCTTTTATCCAAACGCGCTCACAAACTTGCGAATTGGTATGAAGTAAAGAAAAGAAAAAACACAGTAGACAAATAAACTTATTCATGAAACGAAAATACAATTTGTTTTCAAACTTAAGCATATTGATACTTTAAATTGGAAATATTTAACATGTTACATTTGTGCATTTTTTATGTTAGATATGTAAATTAATTAAAGAAAACACAATTGAAGTAGATTTAATTATTATTTTAATAGACAATGCTTAATTTTGCAGAATGAAACGCGTAGTTGTTGGTCTGTCTGGTGGTGTTGATTCTAGTGTTGCGGCTTATCTGTTAAAGAAAGCTGGATATGAAGTGATTGGTATGTTCATGCGCAATTGGCACGATGAAAGCGTTACTCTTTCAGATGATTGTCCGTGGATAGACGATTCTAATGATGCATTATTGATAGCTGAACAATTAGGTATTCCTTTTCAGGTTATTGATTTAAGTTCTGAATACAAAGAGCGCATTGTAGATTATATGTTTCGTGAGTACGAATCAGGGCGAACTCCTAATCCAGATATTCTATGTAATCGAGAGATTAAATTTGATGTATTTCTAAAAGCAGCATTGGAGTTAGGTGCAGATTATGTTGCTACCGGACATTATGTTCGCAAGACAGAAACTGAAGATGGTGTTCATCATTTGCTATCTGGTTTAGATAAAACAAAGGATCAGTCCTATTTCTTGTGTCAATTAACTCAAAATCAATTAAGTAAATCCTTATTTCCGATTGGAGATCTACAAAAAAGTGAAGTTCGCGAAATTGCAAAATCAATAAATTTGATTACTGCAGACAAAAAAGATTCACAGGGACTTTGTTTTGTAGGGAAGATTTCGTTGCCACAATTTCTTCAACAAAAACTTAAAGTAAATAAAGGTAAAGTATTAGAAATTAATAAATTAAATTCTTATTTTGATTCATATAATGAACTTGAAGTTTCTTTAGAAAATGTGGAAAAATTAGCTGTTTTATTTGAATATGATGTTTTAGAAAGTATTGAGGTTGCTGAACATATTGGCGCTCACTATTACACGATTGGTCAACGAAAGGGCTTGCATATTGGAGGTAGACCAAATCCTTCGTTTGTAATTGGAATAGATACAGTTAAAAATATTGTGTATTCCGGACAAGGAGATGATCATTCGGGTTTAAATAAATGGGCACTTAAAATTAAAGCGAATGAAATGCATTGGGTAAACCCCGGTTTTGAGCTTAAAATTGATGAATCGCGTGTTTTTGACGTTCGAATTCGTTATCGTCAGGCTTTGCAAATGGGAACGTTAATTAGAAAATCAGAAGCGTACTATGTTTTGTTTGATAGAAAACAGCGGGGAATAACGCCTGGACAGTTTGCTGCATTCTATTTTGAAAACGAATTAGTTAGTTCTGGAGTAATTGAGCACTAAGATTCACTTTTGTCAAATGTTTCAATGCTAAAATCGTCGTAAAAAATCATAATTTTCACAACTTTCTTTGAATTAGTCTTTGAATCTACTTTTAGTATTTTTTCTAATGGCTTTTCGGTTTGTGTAAGGGTTTCAGTAATTGGTTTTGTCTCTCCTGTTACTAGCCAAGCTACAGACACACTGGGAAATGCTGTTATGAGCTTTTCTAGAAACTCGAAACTAGGTTTGTTTCTTCCAGCTAAAACATGACTCACATTCGACCGCTGAACCCCTAGTTTGTCTGCAAATGCTGCAGCTGTTAAGTTTTGTGAATTAATCACCAATCTTATGCGCTCACTAATTTCCATTTGTAACTTATTTTTGGTTTACAAATGTAATGATTTAAAACAAAAAAAAAGCTATTCAAAATGAATAGCTTTGAATTATTAATTTAAAAATTCTTTAATTCCAGTTTTGATTTGAAAATAACGAAGTTGAAACTAACTGAGTAGATGTTGGTCCGAATGTTACTAAATCCATTAGTTTAGCTACTTCTTGAATACTCAAATTACTTTGTTTGCCTAATTCTCTATGACGAGCTAACTTATTTTTTGCTTGGTTAATTGTATTGTTAATCATTTTTTCCAATTTAATTATAATCACTTTTCAATCTCTATGCCATACTTTACGAATCATGTTCAGATATGTTTCAAAATTTTAACAAAAAGTTCTATTTTCTTCAATTTTTATTAGACTAAAAATATAATTAATTGAGTTTAATTTATTGATTTAAAATATGTTACAATAAAATAATACTTGTTTAGAAATAGTAACATTTTAGCGAATTAATTCTTCATAAGCTGCTTGAATTACAATAAATTTTTGTTTCAATTCTTCTTTTTCTGAAGTGCTTGCATTCGGGAATCGATCAGGATGACAGCTGAGTACAAGGTTTTTGTATTGTTTTTTTATTTGATAATTGCTACTTTCAATTGTAAGTCCAAAAACTTGAAATGCTTTTCGTTTACGTATTATTGGATTATTAATTTGATGTAATTCTCGTTCCGGTTCGTTATCGGTGGTTGAATAATGGTCAAGTATAAGCGAATCTATTTTTCTATGCGTCACTCCTATCCATTCTCCAAAACGTACTAACGCAATTAATTCTCTGTCAATTAAGGAGTTTTCAATAAGACCAATTTCAATCAGAAAAGAAATTAACTCTACTCGTTCTTCCGCAGATTTTAAGTGTGTAACTACCCATCTGGCCATGCTTCTCACGTGAATAGAGCGTGCATAAAGTTCATCAAAATCTTGTTCAATATAATTAGATTCGTCTGGAAATTTTGATTCACAAAAATTTATGATTACGTGTTTCTTTTTTGAATTCCATACAGCATTTTTTTTGATCATCCATACACCTAAAACAATGTAAAGTCGATAATGAAGGAGCGAATTTTTTCCTGCTTTAATCGGAAAAGTATAGGTCTGCTTGCTGGTTGGGTCAATTTTTCTTTTTTCTTTTCGAATTCCTATTAGAATGATTCCAAATGAACTTAATAGAAGAAATACTAAAAAATAGATCATAGCTCATGTTTTTGGAACCAATGGATAGATTAAAGATTCTAAGCCATTCAATTTTATTTCATAAATAAGTTCTAATTGTTGACCTAATTTACCTTTTGGAAATCCATTTTGTTTGAACCAAACAATGTATGATTCTGGTAAATGAATCAAGAATTTGCCCTGGTGTTTACCGAATGGCATCTTCATTTTGGCCAATTCAACTAGTTCGTGCTGTTTACTTATCACTTATCCTTCTTATTTCGAAGCGAATTTACATTATTCTTCAATTATTAAGAGTAATTCATTGTAATATTTCTGTAATTCATTGAATTTAAATTCAAGTTCTTTCTTTTTTTCAGGTGCAATAGTTGGAAATAAATCAGGGTGACAAGTTTTAACTCGTTTTCTGAAATCAGATTTCAGCTGAACAATGGTGGGTATTACTTTGAATCCGAAAAATTGCAACGCTAAATTTGTGTCTTCATATTTTGGTCTATCTGTAAAGTTTTTTTCTTCTTTACTAAAAAACTTTTCATTTACACGATCAATAAATGCTTGGTATTCAATTTTTGAAACGCCAAGTAATTTTGCTATTTCGTCAATTTCTGATTGTTCTTTTGAATTTACATGTCCATCAATTGCAATTAATTGAACGCAGAAAAGCACAAAAGCAAATTCGTCAAATTTATCTAGATGTTTTCTAAGCCAGGCACATACGCTCACGTTTGTGGCAGCTTGATAATTTTCAGAAACCAAAAGTGAACGAATATTTCCATAATTGTTAAAAACTTGATTGACATATTTATTGATTAATCCAAGTTTTAGTTTTTGATCATTTCTTTCAATTCGAGTAAGTTTTATTCCTATACAAGTAATTGCTTTTATGAAATTTTTCTTGTTGTATAGATAAAAACTCGGGAAACGTTTTTTTTTCCAATAATATTCAGTTAATAAAAGATAAAAAGATGCTATTGCAATTAAAGCCACGCAAATGATAGCTGTTATTTGAGACTCCGTATTATTTATGTTTTTTGGAATGAAAATTAATAACATTGCTTAGAGCTGATTTTTTAACATGAAAACGTAAAACGTTCCATTTTCATTCGTAACCCGCGTTTTTGATCCTTCTAATTGATTTGTCATTGCTTCAACTATTTCCATTCCGAGCGATTCGGAAGATTGTTCTTTCCAAACTCCATTATCAGAATATTCAATTATAAAATCGTTCAAGCCAAGCGGAGCTACTAAAACACTTATTGTAGGTTCACTTTCTTTCTTTTCAAAAGCGTGTTTTAATGAGTTCGTGATTAATTCATTTAATAACAATGCTATCGGAACCAGCGACTTTGAACTAATTTGTTTAACTGTAATTTGGTATTCGATTTTAATTTTCTTTTCAATATCGTAATTTGAAATCAAAGATTCTATGAGTCCACTTAAATATTCTTGTAAATCGAAATCGGAAAGCATGTCTGATTTATACATGCGTTCATGAATTATTGCCATTGCATTAACGCGATTTATAGCTTCGAGAAAATCGTCTTCTCTACCCCTATTTTTTGATCCAGCTTGAAGTCGAAGTAAACTTGAAATAATTTGTAAATTATTTTTAACTCTGTGATGAATTTCCTTTAGTAGAATTTCTGCTTCTTTATTTTTCTTCGATATAATACTATATTGTTCGTTTAAAAGTTGATTTGAACTGAGATAAAAATCTTCAGATTTTTTTGCTGCTGATAAATAAAGTGTGAACATATAGCCGAAAAACAAGAGGATTATTAAAAACTCGATTGCAAAATTCCATGCTACAGTATTAAAATCAATATCGAAATTTTTTAAATTTTCTGCATGAATATTAAGCAAGTAGTAAATAAAAATGAAGCTATGAATAACAAGAATCGAAATTCCCCAAATTCTTTTTAGAATAAAAAATGTAAAGACAATGTTCAAAACCATCCACATAGGTGTGGCATAATTTAAAGAATTGAGAATTAAAAAAGTAGCAGAAATCAATAAAAGATTTAAAATACAGATTATCATTCCAAGTATTCGGTATTTTTTAGTAATTACTACGATAATGAAACCTAATAGTCCAATAAAAGCTCCGCCTAGAGTTGGCAAAGGATTCTGGTTGCTAGACACATAGTTATTAATTGAACTAAAAGTTAGTAAAATAAACATCAACAAAGCCAAACCTAGAACAAGACGAAACCGTACAATTTCATAATGGTTAGTAGTATTCAAAATAGTGTAGTTCTAATAAAAAAAAAGATTTGATAAAAGCAAACGCGAAAATTAATTCCGAAGTGGTATTTGAGCTAAAACTTTCAAATAAAACTTCCAAAAACGTTGTACAGATGATATTTGAACACATTCATCTGGGGAATGTGCTCCGCGAATGTTTGGTCCGAAAGAAATCATGTCCATATTTGGAAAAGCTTTACCTAAAATTCCACATTCTAAACCAGCGTGACATGCTTTAATTTTTGGTTCTTCAGAAAATAAATCGCGGTAAATTTTTGCAGTTGATTTTAATATTTTTGAATCTGGATTTGGTTTCCAACCCGGATATTCACCATTTTGAACCACCTCAATTCCGACTGCTTCAAAAGCAGCACGAACTGCATTTGCAACGTCTACTTTTGTAGAATCAACTGAACTTCGTTGCAAAGATTGAGTAGTGTATTTGCCATCTTTTACAGTAATTTTAGCCAAACTAGTAGATGCTTCAACCAAATCTTTAATATCTGGACTCATTCTGAAAACACCATTTGGAACCGCGTATATTGAACGTCTTATTTTCTCGAAATCTGAAGAAACAATTGCTTGATTAGGATTTTCTATTTCACTTAAACTCCAAACCATTTCTTTCTCAATAGATTGGTATTCTTCGCATAAAATAGCCACGAAAACTTCATATTCATTTTTGAATCTGTTTTTATCTTCATTCTTGATTGAAAGAGTAACTATAGATTCACGTGGAATTGCATTTCGAAGACTTCCTCCTTCTAATGTACATAAACGAACTTCCATTAGTGAAACTAAATGAACTAGTAAACGATTCATTAATTTATTTGTATTTGCTCGTCCCAAGTGAATGTCCATTCCTGAATGTCCGCCTAACAAACCACGTAATTTAATTTGCACAGAATAGAAATCAGCTGTAACAGACTCATAACGAACATCTAGAGTGGTATTTGTATCTATTCCACCAGCACAACCAATCGACAATTCATCGTCGTCTTCGGTATCTAAATTCAATAAAATTTCACCTGAAATGTTTGCTGGATCA
>JANNWW010000126.1:0-20086 GCA_031409255.1 Crocinitomicaceae bacterium | reverse complement strand
GAAAAATGGACCCAAGAAATGGAAGATCGTTATGAAGCAATAAAAGTTAAAAGAGAGAATTTCATCCGTGAGGAGGATCTCTTACCGAAAGAAGAACGCGAAAAACGCCAAAAAGAAATTGCCGACTTTGAAACCGAAGCTATGGAAATGCAAAAGTCTAGGTTTGGAGTTGCAGGTGATTACTTTCAAAAACGTCAAGAACTTATCAAACCAATTCAAGATAAAGTTTTCGACGCAATGCAAGCAGTGGCATCAAAGCGCAATTATTCGTTCGTATTCGACAAAGCCAATCAAAGTAATTTGGTCTTCGCTGATGAAAAATTTGACCTCAGTGATGAAGTAATCAAAGAATTAGGATTAAACTCCAAAAATTAAAAACACAAAACAAACAATGAAAAAAAGTTTCCTCGCATTAGCGTTAATCGTTGCAAGTGCAACAACAAGTGTGGCTCAGAACAGTAAAGTTGGTCACGTAGTAATGAACAAAATTTCGGATACTATTCCTTCTCGAAAAATAGTTGTTAAAGAATATACAGAGTTGTCGAACATGAGAATGAAAGACTTAAATGAAATGGATTCTTCTTTTCAGACTGCTTATGGTATTTATATGCAAAAAGAACCAACAATGTCTGAAGTTGTGAAACAATCTGAGCAACAAAAATTGCAAAGAATGCAACAAACCTTGCAACAAGAACAAGCTTCTTTTCAACAAGACATGGAAAAGTTAGAGTATGACATGATTGAAAAGTACATGTCGATGGTGAAAGAAGCAGTTAAAATAGTTGCTGCTCGTCAGAAATTGAATTATGTAATTGACGATTCTTCGGCACTTTATTCTACTGGTGGAATTGATATTACAAACGAAGTAATCAAAGAAGTGTTAATTCTTGACCAAAAAAACAAATAAGATGAGAGCTACATTTTTAATTCTTTTTGTTTCACTCACATCCTTCTTTTCTTTTTCACAAGTTAAGATTGGTCATGTGAACACACAAAAAGTTCTCGATACAATGCCTTCGCGCAAAAAAGCTATGGACGATTTAGCTTTAATGCAAACATTAGGTCAACAAGAATTGATTCAAAAAGACAGCTTGGTTCAAGCCGGACTTTTAGAGATGCAAAAACATCCAGAATGGTCAGATGCAACTAAAAAATACCAACAACAACGTTTGCAGCGTATGGATCAGGAAATGCAATACCGTCAGCAAGAATTGGATCAACAATTGCAACTATTTTCTCAAGAAATGAACGCAAAAGTAACAGAGCGTGTTAAAGGATCTGTTGCAGCTGTTGCAAAACTGAAAGGATTGGGTTATATTCTTGATGAGAATGCACTTTTGTTTAATTCTGGAGGAACAGACATCACAAAAGAAGTAATTGCCGAAGTTTTAAGACTAGAGGCACTCGACAAGAAATAAGATGAAAAATTAGAGAAACGGAATCGAAAGGTTCCGTTTTTTTTTCTTCATTTTTTTGAACCTTTGCGCTTCATTGCTTATTAAATTTCAATCCTTTGTTTAACTTTGTCGAATCATGAAAGGTCCAATAGGTGTGTTTGATTCGGGTTACGGTGGACTAACAGTTCTGAAAGAAATCCGTGAAAAATTACCACAATATGATTATTTGTATTTGGGCGACAATGCACGCTCACCTTATGGTTCGCGTTCGTTCGATTTAATTTACGAATACACTTGGGGAGGAGTACAAGCCCTTTTCGCTGCAGGTTGCTCGCTCGTAATTTTGGCTTGCAATACAGCTTCTGCAAAAGCTTTAAGGTCTATTCAGCAAAATCAATTACCTATAATTGCTCCAGAAAAAAGAGTTTTAGGCGTAATTAGACCTAGCACGGAAGCGCTTGGAGCATTGTCAAGAACGAAACACGTCGGAATTTTAGCAACGGAAGGAACCGTGAAGTCTGAAAGCTACGTAATAGAACTCAAAAAATTTTCGCCAGAAATAGTTGTAACCCAACATGCTTGTCCTATGTGGGTTCCGCTTGTAGAAAATGGAGCTTTTGATACACTAGGAGGAACACATTTCATCGAAAACGATTTAAAAGATCTATTAGCGAAAGACAAAGAAATTGATACAATTCTTCTGGGATGTACGCATTATCCTATTTTAGAACAGAAAATTAAAAGTTTGATTCCCTCAACAATTCAAGTTGTTTCTCAAGGGGCTTTGGTTGCAAATCGTTTGGGAGATTATTTATTGCGCCATTCAGAAATCGATTCAAAATGTTCTCAAAATGGAAAGGTTCGCTATTTAACAACTGAAAACGCTACAGATTTTAGTGCTAAAGCTTCAATTTTGATGGGCTTCGAAATTAATGCCGAACACATTCACCTTTAAATTTATTTTTTTCTTTTCAAGCTTTACGAAACACTTTGCGCACTTTGCGTGAAATTATTTCCCCCAGCGCTCCAACCACATTTCAAAGCACAACAAATACCAAATCTTCACTCCAAACTCCTTTTTTCCAGCAAAGAATTCAGTTTTTAATTTATTTATCTCCGACCATTTGAAAAATCCACCTGCTTCTATTCTATTTTGAGAAAGGTAGAAATTTACTTCGTTTTTCAATTCTTTTGCCAGCCAATCTTCAATCGGAATAGCAAAACCCATTTTCGGACGGTTCATTTCTTCTTTCGGTAAATAGTGGTGAACGATTTCTTTCAATAGCCATTTCTTTTCGCCATTTCGAATTTTAACATCATCTGGTAACTGCGCAACAAATTCAATTAAACGGTGATCTAAAAAGGGCTCGCGACTTTCTAAACTTGCTGCCATTGAAGCGCGATCTACTTTTTGTAAAATATCGTCTAATAAATAAGTCGTGTAATCCATAGACATGGCATAAGAAAGTGGAGTAGCACTCACTAATTCTTCCGAATCATAATATGTTTTTAGTTTTTCGAACTCATGAATTGCTAGTTTTTGAGTTTGTTCGTCCGTAAATAATTCACTCAAAGAACGTAAAATGTTTTTTGAACTCGGATTAGAAAGAATCGATTTGGTCTTTTCGTAGCGCTGTGCAAAATTGTATTTATTTTTTAAAATTGGAATCGAATTTGCAGGAATAACGTTCATTAGTTTACTTAAACCAACTCTACCAAATTTTGGAATTTTATTCAGTTTCTGGCCATATTTCAGAATCATTTCGTAACGATTGTATCCCCCAAAAACTTCATCACCTGCATCTGCACTGAGCGCAACAGTAACAAATTGTTTCGCTATTTTAGCAACCAACATGGTTGGAATGGCGCTCGAATCTGCAAATGGTTCATCGTAAAAGAAAGGCAAATCTTTGATTAATGAAATAGCTTCACTTGCACTACATTCAGTTTCAGTATGATCTGTCCCTAATAATTTTGCTGTTTGTTTTGCAAACGGCGCTTCATTCAATCCAATATCTGGAACAGAAATCGTAAATGTTTTCAATTTCTTGCTTCGCTCTTTTTGTAGAATCGCAGTAACGGCAGCAGAATCATATCCGCCACTCAAAAATATACCAACAGGAACGTCAGCAACCATTCTATATTCGCAAGCAGATTTAATTAAGTTCTCTGTTTCGTACTTTGTTTCTTCAAACGAAAGACAAAGTTTTGGTTTGTTATACGAATCAAAAACCGACCAATATTTTTGTGGTTTCCATTCGCTATTTTGATCATTCAATGAGAACCTGACAAAATGACCTGGTTCCAGTTTTTCGCAATTTTCAAATATACAATGCGGAGTAGGCACACTTCCATATTGTAAAAAAGCATGAACTGCAGAAGTTGAAATTATTTTCTGAAAATCTGGATGTGCATGAAATGCTTTTAATTCTGAGGCAAAAAGTAAAAGTTTGTTCTTTCGATAAATGAAAAGCGGCTTCACACCAGCTCTGTCCCTCGCAAAAAACAGTTCGTTTTTCGAGCGGTCATAAATAACGAAAGCGAACATTCCGATGAACTTATGGAGGCATTTTTCTCCCCATTGTGCATATGCATGCAAAATCATTTCGGTATCTGAGTCAGCTAAGAATTTATGTCCAAGCTCACTTAATTCAGCTTTTATTTCTCTAAAATTGTAAATTTCACCATTAAAAACAAGTGTCAGATTCTCCCAAATCATGGGTTGTTTTCCAAGTTCGGAAAGTTCAATTATAGAAAGTCGGCGGTGACCAAAAGCTATTTGATAATCATCAAACTCATTGAAAAACGTTCCGCTGCCGTCTGGTCCACGATGAGATAAGTTGTCAGACATATGTTCCACAATTTCAGAAGAACTTCTTTTCGAAAAATCAATAAAACCGCTTATTCCACACATAATTTTTTCAGTAAGTAGTTTGTTTAAACAATTTTCATTGCGAATTTCATGAATTTCAATTAATAATTGGCAATATTTTTTAGAATTCTACTAATTTAGAATAATTGAAACAATAAAATGGAACTTAAAAAGAACGAAACACTTTATTTATCAGAATTAAATTCAGTTTATTCCTTAGAAGAAATTCTGAACTTAATGCAGGCTCAGTTGATAAAGGATTTTGAAAAATGTGGTTTAAATCTAGTTTCAATTCCTCTCCAAAACAGCAAACAATTAAATAGTTTACTTGAAAATGAACTCAAGAGAATTAATGTTTCAACTTTTGAACAACTTAGTTACGTTGTTGATTTACCTGAGAATTTAAATTGTGTTGAATTGTTTCAGCAAAATGAGTTTAATATGTTGTCTGAATTAATTAGCTTTAGAGCACTTACGAAAGTCTATTTTCGGTATAAATATTCGAATACCTAGAAAACAATCAATATAAATCAGGAATTTAAGAAAATGAAAACTAACTTCATATAGGGGATTGAGTGCTTGAAAAGCAATCGGTCTCTTTAATTAATTCCATAATTTTTGAAATTCTGTAATTTCAACCACTTTTTAATGTTAATCAACAAGAAAATAGATTGCAAAGTTGTTTTTTGTCAAGAAACATTCACTCTCAGAAAATATTTATATTAACTTTACGCACCCATTTTAGTGCTCAAACATGGATAAAGTATCATACGTCGGAAATGCAGACGTCACAGCGATAGATCACTTGTATCAATCGTATATAAAAGACCCAGAATCTGTTGACATAGGTTGGCAGAAGTTTTTTGAGGGATTTGATTTTGCTCGAACATCTTATGAAGATGGTGGAGTTATTCCTGAGAATTTTCAAAAAGAATTCAAAGTAATTGGTTTAATTAACGGTTATAGAACTCGTGGACATTTGTTTACTAAAACAAACCCAGTTCGCGAACGTCGTAAATACGAGCCATCACTTGCAATTGAAAATTTCGGTCTGGAAACAACAGATTTAGAAACAACTTTTCAAGCTGGTGAACAAATCGGAATTGGAGCAGCTACGCTCTCAACTATCATCAAGCACCTAGAGGAAACGTATTGTCAGTCTATCGGTATCGAATATATGTTCATGCGTGAGCCCGAGCGATTAGACTGGTTTAGAGATAAAATTGAACTGAAAAATCGGCCGAAATTCGACGCCAATCGCAAGCTCAAAATCTATGAAAAATTGGTTGAAGCAGCTAATTTTGAATCCTTTTTGGGTAAAAAATATGTTGGTCAAAAACGTTTTTCTATCGAAGGTGGTGAAGCACTTATTCCAGCGTTGGATGCACTTGTTGAAAAAGGAGCAAATTTAGGTGTAGAATATTTTGTGATGGGAATGGCGCACCGCGGTCGTTTAAATACACTCACAAATATTTTTCAAAAACGCCCGCAAGACATCTTTTCTGAATTTGAAGGAAAATTATTCGATTATGACGGGGCTTTTGATGGCGATGTTAAATACCACCAAGGATTTACCTCGAAAATCTCAGTAGGCAGAAAAGATGTAGGTCTAACACTGGCGCCAAATCCTTCACATTTAGAGGCGGTTGACCCTGTAGTTCAAGGAATTGCTCGCGCAAAATTAGATACTATTTACAAAGACGAAGACAAAGTTTGCCCAGTAATGATTCATGGCGATGCAGCTGTTGCAGGTCAAGGAGTTGTTTACGAAGTAATTCAAATGGCTTTGCTAGACGGATACAGAGCTGGAGGAACAGTTCATATTGTGGTGAATAATCAAGTTGGTTTTACTACAAATTATTTAGATGCGCGCTCTTCAACTTATTGTACTGACGTAGCAAAAACTACACTTACACCCGTTTTTCATGTGAATGGAGACGATGTGGAAGCTGTAATTCAAACCATAGAAATTGCGATGGAATACCGTCAAAAGTTTCACAGAGATGTGTTTGTTGATTTGTTGTGTTATAGAAAATACGGACACAACGAAGGTGATGAGCCAAAATTCACGCAACCAAGCCTATACAATATTATTGCGAAACATCCGAACCCAAAAGATATTTACGCAAAGCAATTATTGGCAGAAGGTGTCTTGAATGATGCAAGCGCAAAAGCAATTGAAGATAAATACGTCAGCTTTTTGGAGTCTGAATTCGATGCTGCTCGTAAAAATGAAAAAGCTATTGTTTGGGATTTCTTAAGTGAAACATGGAAAGGTTTCCGCCATAGTACACTGGCTGATTTTGATCAAAGTCCTGAAACAGGAGTGTCTAAAGCCAAATTATTAGAACTTGGAAAGAAATTAGCTACTCTTCCAGTAGGGAAGAAATATTTCAAAAAGATTCAAAAGATTTTCGATGATCGTTTGAACGCAATTGTAGGTAGTAAATTAGATTGGGGAAGTGCCGAAATGTTGGCTTATGCAACACTTTTGGATGAAGGGAAACCAGTTCGTGTTTCAGGTCAAGATGTGGAGCGCGGAACTTTTTCTCACCGCCATGCAGTTGTAAAAACAGAAGACACAGAAGAAGAAATCGAAACTTTAAACCTGCTTTCAGATAAACAAGCGAAGTTTTCGGTTTACAATTCATTACTTTCAGAATATGGAGTTTTAGGATTTGAATACGGTTATTCATTAGCAACACCAAACGGATTAACAATTTGGGAAGCACAATTTGGAGACTTCTTCAATGGTGCTCAAATCATGATTGATCAATTCATTACTGCAGGTGAAGACAAATGGTCAACACAAAGTGGCTTGACTTTATTGTTACCTCACGGCTACGAAGGTCAAGGTGCTGAACACTCTTCTGCGCGAATGGAACGTTTCCTTCAGCAAAGTGCAGATGAAAATATTCAAGTCGTAAATACCTCAACTCCTGCAAATCATTTTCACTTATTGCGCCGTCAATTAAGCCGTCAATTCAGAAAACCTTTGGTTGTCTTTTCTCCGAAAATGTTATTGCGTTACCCCGCTGCAACTTCTACTTTAGATGAAATGGCTTCTGGTCGTTTTCAAGAAGTTATCGACGACAAAGACGCAAAAGTTGGCACTATCGATACACTTGTCTTCTGTTCAGGTAAATTCTTTTACGAACTGAAAGAAAAAGCAGCAGAAATGGGTGTTGAAACAATGGCTTTCGTTCGAGTTGAACAATTGTATCCTTTGCCAAGCAAACAAATTGAAACTATTATTGCAAAATACAAGGCGAAAAACATTATTTGGGCACAAGAAGAACCAGCAAATATGGGTGCTTGGGCATTTATAGCTATGAATTTACGCCACATTCCTTTCATTGGAATTTGCAGACCAAGTTCAGCTGCATCAGCAGAAGGTTCAAAGAAATTACATGAATATAGGTTGAAGCAATTGTTTGCAGAGGTGTTCCAATTCGCAAAAGTAAAAGTTAAATAAGAATATGTTTACCCATTTTTGGGAAACAAAAAAATAGAAAATATGTCAATGTTAGAAATGAAAGTACCAAGTCCAGGAGAATCAATTTCAGAAGTGGAAATTGCATCTTGGTTGGTGTCAGACGGTGATTATGTTGAAAAAGACCAAGCAATTGCGGAAGTAGATTCAGACAAAGCAACTTTGGAATTGCCAGCTGAAGAAAGCGGAATTATTACTTTAAAAGCTGCTGAAGGAGATGTTGTTAAAGTTGGACAAGTTGTTTGTATAATTGATACTTCGGCAGCAAAGCCGGCTGGTCTCAACTCCGCTCAACCAGCTAATGACTCTGCAAAAGCTGTAGTAGAGGAAAAAGTGGCTCCTGTTGTTGCTGCAGTTAAGGAAGAGACGAAAGCTGTTGTTCCAAACCCTAATCCAGCAACAGAAAGTTATGCTAAAGGAACTCCATCTCCATCTGCAGCAAAAATAATGGCTGAAAACAACGTTTCTGCAAATCAATTAAACGGAACAGGAAAAGGTGGTCGAATCACCAAATCTGATGTTATTTCCGCTATGGCAGCTGGTTTCCCTTCTGAATCTACTCAAGGTTGGGGCGGAACACGCGAAAAGAGCAGAGAAAAAATGTCGATGCTGCGTCGTAAAATTGCCGAGCGTTTAGTTGCTGTAAAAAATGAAACGGCAATGCTAACAACTTTCAATGAAGTTGATATGCAGCCAATTATGGATGTGCGTGCCAAATACAAGGAGTTATTCGCAAAACACCACGAAGTGAATTTAGGATTTATGTCTTTCTTTACAAAAGCTGTAACCGAAGCATTGAATTTGTTTCCATCTGTGAATGCACAAATTGATGGCAATGAAGTTATTTTTCACAATTATGCAGACATCGGTATTGCGGTTTCTTCGCCAAAAGGTTTAATGGTGCCAATTGTTCGCAATGCAGAGCAGTTGTCTTTGGCTGAAATCGAAAAAGAAATCAAACGTTTGGCTGTTAAAGCTAGAGATGGTAAAATTACTCCAGATGATATGACTGGCGGAACATTTACAATTACAAACGGAGGTGTTTTCGGATCCATGTTGAGCACACCAATCATTAATCCTCCTCAATCTGCAATTTTGGGAATGCACAACATCGTTGAACGGCCAGTTGCAATTAATGGAAAAGTAGAAATTCGGCCAATTATGTATGTCGCGCTTTCATACGACCACCGAATTATTGACGGAAAAGAATCAGTAGGTTTCTTAGTAAAAGTAAAAGAAATGTTAGAGAATCCGGAACGAATGATTTTCGGAGGAAAAGATCCATTGCAAGTTTTGTTGGGTTTATAATTCTGAAAAGAAACTATATTTTTGAAATCCCGAGAAATCGGGATTTTTTTGTTTTTAAAAAAACTTAAATTCGAATTACTAAGCTGAGTTCGATTCTGTACCTTTGGAGCTCAAAAGGAAAATATGTCGGAAGAAAAAAGAACAGAAATAGGTGAATTAGGTGAATTTGGAACGATTCGTCATTTAACGAAAGACTTTGAATTAAAAAATGAATCAAGTGTTTTTGGTGTTGGCGACGATTGTGCTGTTTTGGAGAGAAACGAAGAAGAATTTACACTTGTATCTACCGACTTTTTATTGGAAGGAGTTCACTTCAATTTATCATATGCTCCGTTTAAACATTTAGGATATAAAGCAGTAGCAGTTAATGTTTCAGATATTGTTGCAATGAACGGAACTCCTGAACAAATAACTGTTTCAATTGGTGTTTCTAATCGATTTCCTTTGGAAGCATTGGAAGAGTTTTATGCAGGAATAAAATTTGCATGTGAAACGTATCATGTAGATTTAGTTGGAGGCGATACATCTTCCTCTTTACATGGATTAACCATTTCTGTTACAGCAATTGGAAGGGTGAACAAAACAAAAATTGTTTACCGTTCGGGAGCAAAGCCAAATGATTTGTTAGTTGTAACCGGAGATTTGGGCGGTGCCTACATGGGGCTTCAAGTTTTAGAGCGAGAACGGTCTGTTTTTGAAACAAATCCGGCAATTCAACCAGATTTAGATGGCAAAGATTATATTGTTCAACGACAATTGAAACCAGAAGCTCGTTTAGATGTGATTGGGTTTTTAAAGGAACTAGATGTGGTTCCAACTTCTATGATTGATATTTCAGACGGTTTAGCTTCTGAAGTTTTACATATTTGCACTGCAAGTAATGTAAATGCAATGGTTTACAATCAGAAAATCCCAATAGATTCTCTCACTTCACTTACAGCATTAGATTTTAACCTAGATCCTGCCACTACGGCGTTGAATGGCGGTGAAGATTACGAATTGTTGTTTACGATTTCGCAATCCGATTTTGATAAAATTAAAGGAAATCCGCACATGACTGTTATTGGTTATATAACTGAAGAAGGAACAGGAACTTATTTGGTAGATTCAAATGATTCTATCATTCCGTTGAAAGCTCAGGGGTGGAAATATTTAGATTAGAAAATATATAGATTAAAAAAAAGGCTGATGAAAATCAGCCTTTTTTTTTAATCTATAAATTAGTTTTTGTCTTTTTTGCGAAGTGGATCAGTTATATCTTCTTCACTTGTTGGATCAACGGTGCCTTCACCTTCAATTCCTGAACCATTACCAGAATTTGGATCAGTAGAAGTAACTGTCCCTGGATGGTCTGTATCAGAAGTAGAATTTCTATTCTCTACTGATTTACCTGTGAAACCGTTTGGAGTAATCACTTCTTTTTGACAAGAAGCAAAACCCAAAAGAATAAGCGCGAAAATGATTAACTTTTTCATTGTATTATTTACCTTGAACAAATATAAAACATTTGTACTCAATTTTCCAAATTTTCATAAGGAATTTTTATTAAAACCCGCGTTCCTTTGATTGAACGGTCAGAATTCTCCATTTGGAAGGGTCCAATTAACTCATAATCTTTCTTCAGAATCGTTCGAATGAGTTCAATACGATGAGTTGTAATCTCCATTCCACGTGAAATATGGTCTCCTTCTATTCCAGATTTTTTGGTTTTACTTTCGTCAATTCCAATTCCGTTGTCATTTAATGCAATTTCTAATTGCTCTCCAATAATTTTTAATTCAACGGTAATGATTCCGAATTTATTTTCATTTGGCAAAATTCCATGAATAATTGCATTCTCCACAAAAGGTTGAAGTAACATTGCCGGAACTTTAACATGTTCTATTTCAATATCATTCGTAATTATTTCATACAAAAATTTATCTTTAAATCGGATCGATTCCAAAGACAAATACAATTCTAAACGTTCAATTTCTTCATTCAAATAAACCATATTATTAGTTTCAGTTGCCGAATCTAAATTTTTCCGTATCAATTTTGCAAAACTCGATAAATAGCGAGAAGCAGAAATTTTATCTTGCGTCATAATGAAATATTGAATTGAATTCAAGGCGTTGAATATAAAATGCCGATTCATACTTGCGTTCAAAGATTGTTGTTCGAGCGTAATTAATCTTGATTCATTGATGAGTTTCTCTTTGTCGGCTTTTTCTTTTACTCGTCTGAGCGACATTCTGAAGTAAAAGCGAATCATCAAAAACAAAAAGGCCAAACAAAGTAAAATAAACCACCATGTTTGCCAAAATGGAGCGCGAATAACAATCGGAAGAGTGAGTGTTTCAGAACTAATTCCGCCTAAAGTAACCGCCCTAACTCTCAATGTATATTCGCCAGGAGGCAGATTTGTTAGTTGTATAGAATTACTTTTTGATAGCGGTGTCCAGTTTTCATTCAAACCTTCCAATACGTAGTTGTAACGAATGCTTTTCGCTTCCTCTAAATACAATGCATCTAATAAAATACTGATTGTATTTTTAGAATAAGACATGTTTAGTCTTATTGGTAAACTATCAGAAGAAAACTCAATTCCATTGGTTTGCGTTGAAACAGCTTCGTAATTAATAAGTAGTTCTGTTATGCTAAGTTTTGGAAGTGTTGGAGATACATTCTGAAAGTTGCGCATGTTAATTTGAACAAGTCCTTCGGCTGTTCCAAACCACAAATCTTTTTGATCAAAATAAGACGAATTAATATTAGATTCTAAGTTAACCAAGCCATTAGAAATTCCGATATGATTTACTAGCATCGGTTTGTTTTTTTCTTCTGCTAAGTATATGTAAACACCATCATTCGTTCCTGTATAAAGGTATTCATCAATGGGTTCTAAGAAATTAATAAAACGAGCACCACTTCCAAAGTTGGAAATAATTTGGGTATAATTTATACCGTTAAAAAGATAAAGACCATCTTCAGTTCCAATCCAAAGTGTGCCGTATTTATCTATACAAAGCGATGCAACAAAAGCATTAAATGCACGCTCTAGTTTTATTTTTTTTTTGATTATATCGATAGAAAACAATCCTTTTGTTGTTGCAAGAAATATTTTTTCATTCAGTATTTCAACATCGCGTACAATTCCAACTTGGGCATCTAAATTCTTAATAAATTGTAGAACATTCATTTTTCCGTTCTTATTTATCACTACTAATTTATCTTCAGATGCAACAAATAGTTCTGAATTACTCAACCGATACACAACGCGCGTAGAAGTGTTTTTACCAGCGATCGGAATAAAGGTTCCTTTTTTGTTTTTGTCTAAACGCATTAAACCCTGATCGGTACCGAGCCAATAGTTATTAGCAAAAAATTGAATTTGCCAAACAGTTGAAGCTTCAATTGGAATTGGGAAAGTGGTTCCGTTAGATTTTAGTTCAAAAAGTCCTTGATCGTATGTGCCAATTAAATGAGAATTAGTTGTTGTTTTACAAATAGAGACTACTAAATCGCTCGGAAATCCGCTTTTTCGCAAATAATTTTGAATGTTTTCGTTTCCAATTTTAATCAAACCTTTTCCTTCACTTCCCAGCCAAATGTTATTTTCACTGTCTTGAAATAAGCAGTTAATGGTAGAACTAGGAATTCCATTTTTGTCATTTATACTATCAGCTTTGTTGTTTTGAAAACGAATTATACCATTATCTGTGGCGATCCAAGAATGCTGATCTTTGTCAATAATAATATTTGTTAAGTAAGGTTCTTTCAGATTTAACTCTATCCTTCGAAAAGTTTTTAAATTATTTGTTTGAAAATAGCCATTGTTAAAAGTTGTTAGATGAAGTATTCTTCCTTTTACGCGACAACACGAAACGCTATAATTTTGGAAGAAACTGATTTTCCGAATAGATTTCAAATCATTTGTAGTATACAGGCCAGCCCGGGTTCCTAAAATTAATTGATCTCTAAAAACACAAAGCGAACGAACAGTTGACGCATCTTCAGAATTTAAAGGATGTTGAATCAATTTTTTCGGTTCGTAACTGTAAATTCCTCCACCTTCGACAGAGATTATTAGCTTTTTCCTAAAAAAGACGAAGTCAGTTACTGCGTCATTTTGGTGTTTTTGGTGAAGTTTAATTGCGATAGCTTTTCCATTTCGAATAATGCTAAAACCACCTTCATGTCCTACATATACAGTGTTATTCAAACAGAAAACTTTACTAACTCGATTTTTTAACAATCCGCGTTCACTCGGAAAAGTGGTAAACTCTTGTCCGTTGAATTTTGCTAAACCGCCAAGCGTTCCCACCCACAAATAACCATTTTCATCTTGAGCAATAGATTGCACCTGCGATTGTGGAAGCCCTAAATCATTTGAATACGAAACAAAAGAATACTGTTGTCCAAAACCAATTGAACAAACAACTAAAATGAGCAGAAATCCGAGTAGTTTCAAGTTTAATTGTCTTTCAAAAATTTAACGAATTCAGAGACCCGATTTCGTGCAACCGGAATACGAAGTCCGTTTTTCAAAACAGCAAAATAACCATCTTCGTTAATATATTCAGCCAAACAACCCATATGGATAATGTGAGATTTATGAACTCTAAAGAATTTAGAAGGATTTAAAATATTTTCATAAATTTTTAAGGTTCGTGTGTCTAAGTAGCGCGTTCCGTCTTGAAAATAAATTGTTGTACAGTTTCCGTTTGCCTCTAGGTGAACAATTGTGTCGTCATCAACAATTTTCAAACCCTTTGTGTGACTAATTGCTATTCGATTATTGGGTTTATTTCTTAGCAACTGATCTGAAAGATTTCGTAAGCTTCTGAAGTAAGTAACATAGTTTTCTGGGTCTTCTTTGAACATGCTTTTTGCATCTATTAGTTTTTCAGTTGCAACTCTTAAATCATCTATGTCTATTGGTTTTAATAAGAAATATACAGCACTTGCATTAAAAGCACGAACCGCATAATCTTTAAAAGCTGTAACAAAAACAACCAAAAAGTTTTTTTCTTCTACCTCTTCCAACAATTCAAATCCTTCTGCTCCGCTGGGCATTCTGATATCAAGAAAAACGATGTCTGGTTTTGTGCTAGAAATCAATAATTTAGCCTGCTCTTTTCCTGTTGCTTCCCCAATTACTTCAATTTCCGGACAAAATTCGTCAATCATCATAAGTAATGTTTTTCTTGCATATTCTTCGTCGTCAACTATTAATGCGCGTAATCTGTTCGGTTCCATAAGTTTTATTTTATCGGTTTCTTTCGAATATAGTCTTATTTTATTTCTTCTATTGAAATTGTATACCGTTAAATCAATCAAATCAATTTAAACGTACGATTTATTTCATTTTACTCAATAAGTTCTACACTTGAGGTTATTTTTTTGAAGAGTTCCATTACTTTTTTTGGGTCTTCGGCATGACTCATGTGCGCAACAGATTTAATTTCCTGATAATCAACATGCAGCTTAGTGCAAAATTCGTGCATTCGCTCTTTTGGAATTAACAAATCAAATTCTCCTTGTATGACAAAGAATTTTGACGGATTAGAAACAAATAACGAAACATAATCTTTTCTATTTTTCATTGCTCTTGCAGACCATGCAATTGCTTGCCAACTTAGCTCTTTCGCCATTTTAATATGTGTAGAAATATTTCCGTTTACTCTGTTTGTTGGGTGAAATAAAGCCGGAATTGCTTCTGTAATGAAGAAATCTTTCTTGGTTTTTACAAATTCAGCTACACGTTCACGGTCTGTTTTTTTCTCAGCCGAATCTTCCCATGGGTGCGCGTGAAACAACACTATTTTTTCAATTAACTCTGGAGCAATTTTGAATAATTCTAAGGCAACATATCCACCAAGTGAATGACCAATAACGGTGCATTTTTGAATTTCAAATGAAGAAATCAATTTACGTATACTTTGAGCAATTATTGATAAATCTTCCGGTATTTCTGATTGAAATTCTGATTTTCCATGTCCAAATAAATCGATTAAAATACATTCTGAATTTTCAAAAGCAGGCAAAATTTCATCCCACATACTCGAGTTTTCCATGAAACCATGAAGAAATAAGATTGGATTTCCAGTGCCTTTTCGTTCGAAATATAAGTTCATGGCAGCACTTATTTTTGATTCATTAAGGTTTCTATTTCATCCACTTCAATTGGAATGTTTTTCATCAGATTGAAAGGCTCTCCCGTTTTTTGAATAACTAAATCATCTTCAATTCGAATTCCAAGACCCTCTTCCGGAATGTAAATTCCTGGTTCACAAGTAAATACCATGTTCTCTTTGATCGGCTTCCAAAACAACCCAACGTCATGAGTGTCTAATCCTAAAAAATGGGAAGTTCCGTGCATAAAATACTTTTTATATGCAGGCATTTCCGGATTTTGGTTTTTTATATCAGTTTGGTCGATTAGTTTTAAACCTAAAAGTTCACTTTCCATTAATTTCCCAACTTCTTTGTGGTATTCTGCAATTAATGTTCCTGGAACCAATAGTTTTTGAGCGGCATTTTTAACGCGAAGTACAGAGTTGTAAACTGCTTTTTGACGGTCTGTAAATCGTCCGTTTATAGGAATACATCGCGTTAAATCTGACGAATAATTTGCGTACTCGGCGCCAACATCTAATAATAAAATTTCACCATCCTTACATTGTGTATTGTTTTCAATGTAATGTAAAATACACGCATTTGAACCACTTGCAACAATTGGAGTATAGGCAAATCCTTGAGAACGATTGCGTAAAAACTCGTGCGCTAGCTCTGCTTCAATTTCATATTCCCAAACTCCCGGCTTGATAAATGAAAACAAACGTCGTACACCTTTTTCTGTAATATTGCATGCAGTTTGCATTAACTCAAGCTCGGTATTTTCTTTTATAGATCTTAAACGATGAAGGATTGGTGCACTTTTGTGAACTTGATGCGACGGATATTTTTTTAATGTTTGTTCAATGAACCGATCTTCTCGCGTTTGAACTATGGTGTCTGCACGCAAATGTTCGTTCGTATTAACATAAATACCTTTTGCTTCTGCCATTAATTGCTTAAAAATGGTGTCGAATTGTTGTAACCAATAAACTGTTTTAACACCTGCAGAATTTAATGCGTCTTGTTTTGTTAATTTCGGACCCTCCCACACTTTAATATGTTCGTTCGTTTCTTTTAAAAATAAAATTTCGCGATTTGCCTCCGAGTTTGCATCTGGAAATATTACCAAAATAGATTCTTCCTGATCTACTCCTGATAAATAAAAAATATCTCGGTGTTGCTGGAAGGGAAGTGTTGCGTCTGCAGAAACAGGATATATATCATTTGAATTAAAAACAGCTAATGTATTTTTCTCCATTTGAGAGCTAAATTTTTTGCGGTTTTCGATGAAAAGTTCTTTGTTTATTTTGTGGTACTTCATATTCGTTTTTTTTGGTCTGTGAAGATACAAAATAGAATTGGAAGCTTCTCTTAAATTTAGTAGCTAGGAAAATTAAAACTATAAAATTCGCTTGTTTTTTTAATTTTAATAGCAAACGTTATTAAATGATTGAATGCTTTTGAATTATTCTGTCGCATAGAAATCGGTACATATTTCTGGTTTTGCTATTGAAATAAGTTACGATAGTTAAGTCTCCAAGATTCAACACTCCATTTGTCAATTATAACCTTTCGCGCCTTATTTCCAAATTCAACCCGTAATTCTGGATTCATTAAATAATTTCGAAAACAATTTTCCCAATCTGTTGGAGTTAATGCTAAAAAACCGGTTTTGTTGTTCTCAATTATTTTCGAATTCACACCAACTGGTGAAACAATGCTTGCAATACCTAAAGACATATATTGCAAGGCCTTAAAACCGCATTTTCCATTTGCCCATTCATTATCAATTAAAGGCATCACACCAATTTGTATTTCTGCTAAATCTGCTATTTCGGTTTCCGCATTCCACTCCTGATAGCGCAATGATTTGAGAATAAAATCGGGTTTTTTATTAGAAATAACCCTGAATTCAAATGCATATTCCTTTTCTAATTTTTTTAAAATCGGAATCAAGAAATCTAAGTAATGTGAAGTTGAATGAGTGCCTGTCCAGCCAATTACAACAGGTTTTTTCTGGTGATCGCATAAAATTTTGTGGTGATTTATAGTGTCTATAGTTGTAGGAACAACAGATATGTTAGCGTTAAATTTACGTGCATAATCAGCTAAATAGTCGTTCCCTACCTGTACCTTACTTGCCCATTTGATGAGGTGTTTCGTTTTCCAATAACATTTTAAACGTTGAAAAAACGCGTTCGACGCAGAATAATTTGGCATCCAAATGGCATCATCGAAATCAATTACATATTTTTTCCGCATAATTTTTACTAAAATCCATTCAAATATTGGTGGACCAATATGTGCCATTTCCCGATGCATAAAGATATGCTTGGCATTTATTAGTTGAAACATGAGCACCCATCTGCGAATAAAATTCCAAATTGTATCACTAATTTTTAGGGTAAAATTTCCTTTGGTATAGAGTCTTTTCCAGCTTTTTAAGGAATGAAAACTATGAAAACAAACTTCAAATCCTTCTTCTTCCCATGTGGAGATGTACTGTTCAAAACGAAAACGTTGAGAAGGAGCTTCACCTTTAGGATAAGGTGCAAGAATGTGAATTTTCATTTTTGAGCTCAATAGCGTAAAGTGTTATGCACGTAAAATACACTTCCAACACTTGAAAGAATAATGTTTTTTGCAACTAATTCATATCCGTGTACTTCTAAGTATTTAGAAATTGGGTGTTCAATTAATTCACTTAATTTTTTACAGGCAATTTCTACTATAATTACGGATGGCACAAATTTATTCCAGTCGTTTGATTGAAGAACTTCCATGTCAAAACCTTCAACATCAACAGAAAGAAAATCAATTTTTTTCCCTTTAGGAAGATGTTTCAACAGAATAGTTGACAAAGTATCTATCTTAAGTTCAGAAGTTGAAATGTCATTTTCTGAAATTCCATTTAGAAGAATGTTTTCTTTCGAAAACGAATTCATAGTAGCTTGAATTTTTACTTGATAGAATGTTTTGTTTTCAGAAATTAATCCAACACCAAGTTCCAAATTAATGTCTTTTGGGCGTTTTTTTTCGAACTCCAACATACTTCCAGGTCGAGCGTCAATGTTAATCCCATTCCAGTTTTCGCGGTAAAACAAATAGGTGTTTGAATGTAGAACAGGGTGATAAGCTCCGATATCTACAAAAAATCCGGTTTCTTTTTTTTCTATTTTCTCTCTAAATAACGCAAGTAAAGTTGCGTCTTCTCCACCTTGAGCAAAAAAAACAGTATTAATATCGTACCCTAAAAGTTTAGTTCGAATGAGACTTTTTAGTTTTCGTTTCATTGAGTAAGCATTTCTTTATATGCGAAATTGTATTTTTCAACGCCCAAAGTTAAGTCAAAATAAGCTTTAGCACCTTGCGTGGTTCTTTCTTTATTAAAATTTTGAAACAATTCGCTTAATTGTTTCGTTTTCCAATCAACAATTCCTGAAGCATATTTTTGAATTATTTCGTCCGTATCTCCAACACCTGAGTTACAAATAATTGGTATTCCCATTGCCATCAGTTCACCTTGTTTTGTGGGCGATGAAGCTTGTTTAGAAAAGCTCGGACGGATATAAAAAATGGAACAATCAAAGAGTGATATATACAAGGGCACTTTGCTATGAACGCAGTAAGAAAATCTAAAATTAGACTCGTCTAGTTGAAGTTTCTTTGCTGAATGAAGTATCGTTTCTTTGTTTTCTCTGGTCACAAATAAAAAAACAGCATTTTCATTTTGAGTAACAATTTGTTTGAAAGTGAGAAGCATTTCTTCTAACATATACCAAGTTCCAATTGAACCTACATAGCCAACAACCAGTTTATTTTCCAGATTCAACTCTTTTTTCAATTCTTGTTGCTCAATTTTTTTAATTCGATTTGGATTAAATAAATTTAAATCTACACAGCACGGAATAACCGAAATTTTATTGTGTGAAACATGTTTAAGTTTCCAATCGAGAATAATTTTTTTCCCAGCATGTGTTAAACTAACTATCGCATCAGATTGAGAAAAATACTGTTTTTCTTTTTTCTTAAAGTAAGAATAAACCCATTTGAACAACGGATTTTTTAAATTCCATATTCCCCCTTCAACGCGCTCATCTGCCCAAAAACCGCGCATGTCAAACAAGAATTTTACAGCATGTTTGCGCTTAAAACCAAGTCCAATTAAACTAGTTATGTAACTTCTACAATGAATAATTGAAAATTTATTTTCCGAATAGATTTTTTTGGACGCACGATTCATCTTCCAAATATCTTTCAAAGTTGAAAATACGGGTGGTTTTTTGGTGTAGAATTGTGGTTTCCAATTAATATTTCCTTGATTGCAGATTTCTTGAATGGTTGCAGCGTCTTTAGCGAAGCGGTCTTTTTTTTCGAAACTAATTAGTGTAAATTGGTATCCAAGTTCTGATAAACCGAGTAAATAGGGTAGCACCTGACTCTGACCCAATGGATCTGTCATTCCATCGTAAGACAAATACAGAATGTGCTTTGGGTTCATTAACTACTGCGTTTAAAAATTTTTTTATATACCAAATGAATAAAATTGATCCATTTTTCGTTATTTGGAAAATCGGTATAATACAAACCTTTACTAGCAAGTATCGAATTAAATTCTTCAACTGAAATAGCTAGTTTAGCACAAATCTGTTCTTTTTCAATTCTAGCTTCGTCAAACGAAGGGTTGTTAAGTTGTTCGAGAGCTTCTTCGCGGGTCATTTGCTTGCTACATATTAAGCTAGAATAGGTTGCCTTTCTGTAATCTACGTTCCATTTTTTAGGAAGCATGTATGCCTGCCAAAAGCCCGTGTAAAGAGATTCGTAATGTTTTCCACCATAATATTCCCAACCAAATTCTTGATTCAAAAATGCGCGCGCTTGCTCTTTGTTGTAGTCAAAAGTGTTTAATGGGTA
>JANNWW010000125.1:0-23452 GCA_031409255.1 Crocinitomicaceae bacterium | reverse complement strand
TGAAACAGGTGAGCTTGATGACGAAATTGTCTCAAATAATGGAGATAGCGAGCAAGTTCTTTCAACTTTAGTTGCAGCAGTACTTGCTTTTACGGATAAAAATCCAGAAGCTTGGGTATACGCAACAGGGAGCTCAAAATCGCGAACTCGTTTATACAGAATGGGGATTTCTAAATATTATGATTCTGTAAAGAAAGACTTTCTTATATACGGAATGCTAGATGGTGAATCGCAGTCTTTTAAAAAAGAAGTTGAAAATTCCGACTTTGTAATGAGACGTAAATAGTTTAACTTTGTGAAACATTTAATTTCATTTAACATGAAAATAATTAAAAAATTAAATAAGTCAAAAACTCCAATTGTAATAATCGATCAGAAGTTAGAAAAATATAAATCGATGCCAATTTTTCAAGACAAAGTTGATAAAGCAAATGAAGCATTAAAAACTGTTGGTATTCCAAATATAGCAAAGTAATACTTAAATTACTTTTTTACAATTTTCCCTTTTCAATTACGTAGCTTTTTGCTTCGCTATAATCCTCCAAAACAACTTCGGAAAATAACGTTTCAATGTTACGGCTTTTATTTCTTTGTTTCCAATTAACACTTCCTTCTTTTTTTGAGAAACTGCTTTTAACAAGCGGCTCACGCATACTTCAACTGGCAAGCCTGTTTCTTGGTTGTGGTCCATTTTAGCGTGGGCGTTTCCATTTTTATCTAAAGCGCTAAATGAAATGGGGGTGTTTATTTTTCCCGGACAAGCAATTGTGACAGAAATATTGTTTTTTGCTTCTTCCAATAAAAGACTTTCGAAGAAACCTTGCAAGGCGTGTTTTGAAGCGGAATAAGCTGAGCGTAAATAGAAGCCGAATTTTCCGGCAATACTTGAAATTGCGATTATGTGTCCCGAACCTTGTTTGCGCATAACCGGCAAAACTGCTTTTGTTAAGATAACTGTTCCGAAGTAATTAATTTCCATTATTTTACGATCAACTTCCAAACTGGTTTCGAAGGCCTCAGCACGCTGTGAAAGTCCGCCGCAATTGTATAAATAATCGATTCGTCCGAATTGAGAAACGATAATTTCAACTAGCTCTTTTGGATTAGATATGTTTTCTAAATCGAGCGGAAGAACAAGGTGATACGAACTGTTTTTTAACTTCGATTTCACTTCGTTCAACTTGTTTTCAGAACGCGCTGAAAGTATGAGCGAATAATCTAGTTCGGCTAATTGCTTGCAAATTTCTTCTCCTATTCCGGAAGAAGCACCTGTTACCCATGCTATTTTTTTCATTAGTCGAAGTTCGGAATAAAAACTAAGTTAACGGCCTGATTCAAATGTGTTATTTGAAATTGAGATAGAAATTTTTGAAAACATCGGTTGAGAAGATGAGAGTTGTTTCACGATTTGGAATTTGATTAGCCATAAAAAAAGGGTGAAAAAAATTCCACCCTCAAATATCTTAAGATTTCTTTGCTTACAAATCCGTTGGTAAATTGGCTTGTTTGTACGTTTTAGCTTTTGGTTTCAATTTTTCAATGAAAACAACTTTAAATTTTTCACCATCAACAGCTACACACATTTCAGAAATTCCGTTCGAAATGGTTGGGGATGTTTTCTTTAAATTCGTAAATTTCTTTTCATACAATTCGTACGTGCTGTCGTCATATTGCAAGAAAATACTTACAATTGTTCCGTTTTCAACACGAGCTTTTCCAGATCTGCATTCAGTTCCGTCTGCTGTAAAGAAAGAAATAATTACATTTCTGTGCATTTCATCTGCAACTGTATATGATCCGCGTTTCGTAAATGCTTCTTCTAATTTCTTGAAGCAATCTTCTTGAGCAAAAACACTTAAACTTAAAATGGATAAAAATCCTGCGAGTAATACTTTTTTCATAATCGTTTAACATTGTGGAGAAAACTCCGAGTTCAAATATAACAAGTTTGTGTAAAATAGTAACTGTTCGAAGAATTAATTATTTTTGAACAATAGTTTTTTACGATTCAACATGAAACAAATAGCAGACCATTTTAACGAGGCACTCGAAATTTTGCAAAAATTTAACACAGTTGCTAATTTACAGAAGATTTCTGAAGCTTCCAACTTGATGGTGGAATCACTAAAAAATGGTGGGAAAATTATTTCGTGCGGAAACGGCGGTTCTATGTGTGATGCAATGCATTTTGCGGAAGAATTAAGTGGAAGATACCGCAACGACCGACCGGCACTTGCGGCTTTAAGTATTTCAGATCCGTCTCACATCAGTTGCGTTGGTAACGATTTCGGCTACGATTTTATTTTCTCGCGTTATTTGGAAGCACTCGGAAATTCAGGTGATGTTCTCTTAGCAATATCTACTTCAGGAAATTCGAAAAATGTGTTGAATGCAATTAATGTTGCAAATAAAAAAGGAATCAAAGTTGTTGCGCTTACTGGAAAAGACGGAGGAAAAATTGCTTCTTTGTGCGATTTAGAAATTCGTGCACCGCATTCTGAATTTGCAGATCGCGCGCAAGAGATTCACATCAAAGTGATTCATTCTTTAATTGATTCTATAGAACATTCCATTTTTTAATGCGACTTTTCTTCAACCGATTTTACACTAAAATTGCTGCTGGAATAATTCTATTTGCAACCCTATTTGCGTTTTCTGGTAATTTCAAAACTATTTACCAAGAAAAAGATCCATTTATTGCGGCATATGATGCGTATGGTTATTATATGTATCTACCTCATTTAGTGCAAAAAGGACATCTAAATATTTCACAAGAATGGCTCATTGAAACGCAAGAAAAACGGTACGGATTCCCTGCATATCAATTACACAAGCGTGAAAATGGAAATAATATCAATATTTACCACATCGGCCTATCTTTCGTTCAAGCTCCTGCATTTTTTACAGCCCATCTTTATACTAAATTCTCTGGGGGAAAAGCAGATGGCTTGTCGAAGCCCTACGCCTTCGCGATGCTCATCAACGCCATCTTGTTTATATTCTTAGGATTACTTTTTCTATATAAATTTCTACGCTTATTTTTCGAGAAGAAAATAGCAACATCCCTTATTCTTATTACTTTTTTTGGAACGAATTATGCCATTACAAGTTATAGTTCCTATATGATGCAGCACCTCTATTTGTTTGCACTCATTGCCATTTTTTGTTACCATTTTTTTAAAGCAATTCAAACAAAAACAGTTCACAATAAACATTTCATTTATTCAGTGCTTATTTTCGGTTTATGCACAGTCATTAGACCAACACATGTTCTACTTTTCATTCTTCCAGTGATTTATTTGTGGAACTATTTCCCAAATCGCAAAAGTTATTTCAAATTCATTGTTTTATTTCCTATTAGTTCTTTTCTGTGGAACCTTCCTCAATTTATATATTGGAAAACCATTGGTGGAACTTGGCTTCTCACAAATTTACATACCGAAGAAATCATTCTTTTCGACCCACATTTCACTGATTTTCTATTCAGCTACAGAAAAGGCTGGTTCTTATACACTCCTTTAATGCTATTGCTTTTCCCTGGCTTCTTTGTTCTCTTCAAAAAGAATCGACGCTTGTTTTTTTCGCTTATAACTTGTCTGTTTGCATTTATTTGGGTATTTTGTTCATGGGAATGCTGGCACTATGCTTCATCCTTCGGCTCCCGCGTAATGGTAGATTTATATCCGTTATGTTTACTAGTAATTGGGTTTTCATTTACTGAAATTACTTTGAAAAAATTCTTTATAAAAGCTGGGGTTTATTTTTTTATATTTTTTACTATCGTATTGAATTGCTTTCAATCGACTCAATTTATGCGCGGAATAATTAGTTCAACTTCCATGACAAAACAACACTATTGGAATACATTCGGAAAACTGAACACCGATAAATCGAATGCTTATTTACTGATTAACCGCAGTGATTTGAATTGGCCAGCTTATTATCCGAAAGGACTTTTTCCCGATTTAGTCTTAAAAAACCAAAGCATATTAAATCGGAATCTTAATTTAAAAATATCTAAAAATCAACAATTCGCTTCTATTTGTTTACTCGATTATATTGAAAACGATGAAACACAGTTAGAAGTTAAACTTCAATTAAAAGCTTCGGATTCGTTACTTTCAGTTATAGGTATATTTGAAGTGGAAAGCAAATACAACACTTACAATTGGAACATTATCGAATTGGCACTCAATAAACAAACCCATCTCCTCAGAAAGGAAAAACTTATTTTCAACTTACCTGAAATTCGGCATCGAAATGATTCTTTGAAGATGTATTTATCGAACCCAAACTTAGTTGAAATCGATTTGAAGTTTATCTCAATTAAAGCTACAACTTTAATCAGGAAATAAAAATCAATGTCCTTTTCTGAAACTTAATATATTTAATAGTTATAAAAACGTTCTAAAACGCTCTTAATTCTGGACAATTAATCATTCCTGTTTTATAATTATTCTTGCGATTTAATTTTTATCCAAACCATTTTCAGATTCAGATAAAAAGTGTAAATTCGCGCTCAGAAAATAGAAAAAAATGAATTTATCTCAATTGTTTGAATCAGGCGAACAAGCACGTCAAAAAGGACATTTCAAGAACCTCATCATGTTAGCGCGAGTAGATGGAAATATTTCTTTATCAGAAAATACTTTATTGAAAAAAGTAGCTATGCGTTTGTCTTTAACAGACGAGCAAGTAGAAGAAATCTTGACAAATCCGAGCGATTACCCTTCCACTCCACCCGTTTCGCGTGAAGAGCGATACGAACGCTTCATTCAATTGATTCAATTGTTGGTGGCAGATGGCACAATCGACAAAGATGAAGAAAAATTGGTGCGCAGATATGGAGTTGAATTGGGTTTCACACCAGAGCGAATAGATGAAAAATTTCCTATCATTTTAGAACACCTCCGCAAAGGAATGACCCGCAGCGAAGTGATTGAAAAAGTAATGTAATTACAACAATATATTAATGGAAGTCGGCTCGTTTGGGTCGACTTTTTTTTTGAACAATTACTTCCTCCTTTGATATATCTCCACTTTCTTCGTCACCAATTGAAACAACAATTTCGCGTCTTTTTCATTGAGTTTTCTACCAAAACGAATGTTTTTATTCATGTACTCAAACTGAATGCGCTCTCCTCCTTGAATCCAAGGTGAGTTTTCATATGCTTGTTGGAATGAACGCTCTTTTGGAAGGTGTAATTCCATCTTTTTGATATTCTCTATGTAATATTCGTTCATCTTTCCGAAAGAACGATATGCTCGTTTAATTGTAAATGCAATTTTATCGATCTTAATGAGTTCTTTTCCAAACATTACCCAAAGAAAGGAGCGAACAACTCGGTAGAAATAATAGGTCCAAAATGCCATGAAAACAAGCATAATGATATGTTGTTGTTGAGCATTGGCTTCGTTTTGATCTGTTCCAACAAAGGTATACCATCCCCAAGCGCCTGCACATCCGAGAATAAACCACATACAAACCCATGCACCAAAGAGCGATTTAAAGATTCCGCTTGTTTTTGGCACTATAATAATGGTTGTTTTTGTATCTGTATCTACAAAACTGATGTTTTCTCCGATGAATTTCATGTTGTAAAAATAAAAATAAAAAAGGCGATTCGAATGAACCGCCTTAGAATTATAATGTATTTACTGTTTTTTTACGTTATAAATTATAATTTCATGAATCGTTGTTTCACAACTGCATCATCTAAAATTAATTCAATTGAATAAGTTCCTGCAGGAAGTTGAGCTGTGTTTACATCAACCGTTGCTGCGCCTTCCATTGAACCATAGTTGCGGTTCAAAAAAACTTTACCATTCATATCAATTACACGCAATTCAACATTCGATTGTTTTACTAATTGAATCAAAACTGTTGCATTTGAAGAACTAGGATTTGGGTAAACTGCTAATTGTGCATCAACTTGAGCCAATTCATTCACTGAAGCCGTAGTTCCAATATTCACTCCGCCAAGAGTATAACCGTTAGAAACTGCTTCAGCAATTGTTGCTTTTCCTGCGTTATCTATTTTACCTGTTGGATCTATCAACAAAGAAACTATGTGAATTTCATTCGCGTCCCAATCTGCTGGTAATGTAAAAGTTGCGAAAACCGTATGAACACCTCCAGCTGAAACAACCGCAGGGAAACTATTCGTTGCGCCTGTAAAACTTGGAACTATATCGCGGGCAACATGTGAATAAATCATTTGAGTTGCAGGAACAGGATTTGGAAGCGATTCGAAACCACCCATAACTCCATTTCCACCTCCTGAGTAATAATTAGATTGGTTATAGCCAGCTGCAGTTCCTGTAACACCGTTTTCAGTTAGAACGATTGCCATTTTATAGTTTGAATTTGCTGCTTGTTGGAAAGTAAGTTTTGAAGAAACAACCAAAACACGTGTTGCAGCATCATATGTTGCGCCATTTTCGATAAATGCTACAGGAGCAATTTGGATTTTAGTTAAAAACTGACCTTCCATTGCAGATGGGTCAATACCTGTTCCGCGGTCAACCAAAGCTTTCGGGTAGCCAGAAATTAGTGGTCCAATTCCTGTGTCGTAAGTTGTAACTGTAATCGGATCTGCATTGTGAACAGCAATTCCTGCCCAAAACAAGCTGTATTTATCTTCCATATTTTCCATTGCAACAGCTCCACGCGGACACCATCCACACCATGTTCCAGTTGCTTCTTCCGAAACCACCATCTTACCTGTAGCCGGAACAATCGGATTTACATTTAACGTAAATACATTATCTGCTGCATCTAAATCTGCTGCTCCGTTCGGATTTGAAACAGTTGCTACCATAGGGATACTACCAGCGGCAATCGTTAATGAACCAGGAATAGTAACTTCCACAGTAGCCAAAGAAGCCAAATTTAAACCTGTAGCGGTATAATTTAATTGTGTTCCATTGTAATCTACAACAATGTCAACACTATTTAAAATTGTTGTTCCTAAATTTCTTACCAATACTTTTGGTGAAACTGTGTTACCTGCAATATTTGCTTCCGGATAAGAAATGAAATTAGCTGCTGCGTTTAATACTGGTAAAACGTAAGGTGTTTTTATTGTCAAAAAATCGTCTATATAATATTCCGCACTATTTGGTGCATCGTTATCCGTTGGGTAAATATCTATAGAAGAAATTTGGTTAATTGCATTTGAAAAAACACCTTGTGAAACATTGTCTACAAAGACTTCCCATTGGTTGGTGTTAAAGTTAATCGATAAACGGTAATTAAACCAAACACCTTGCGGATAAGTTGCTGTAAAAGTTAAACCTTGTTGGTTGTTGATTAGCAACTGCCCATTGTCTCGGAAGAAACAATCCATTGCCCAAACTTGACCAATTGTTGGGTTTCTTTGCAAATTAAAATAACCTGCTTTACCTGTGTTTACTTTTATGTTGAATTCTAAATCAAATTGTCCGGTTGTTGTAGCGCCAAAATTTCGAACCAAATCTACTGGTCCGCCGCCAGCTAGAGTAGTTGAAAAATAGAGAGAATTTGCTCCTGATGCAGCATCTGCATTCGAAACCAATACATCTTCAGGTCCTCCGGGAGCATTACTCCAAGTTGTCCATGCGCTAGCAGATTGTGGACACAAATAACTTCCGGCAGCGTATGAGTCGAAATTATCAGTAAAAGTTTGCGCAAAAGAAACAGATGAACTGAGAGCTAAAATTGCAAGTAATTTATTTTTCATAGGATTTAATTTTTTCAAATATTGGATTAATTTTTCAATCTAAAACGTTTTATTAAGGGCAACTATTGGAATCTCAATTTAGTCAAAATAGGAAAATGTTTGTCCATTTTTAATTGAAAGTAAGGTTTCATAAATCAATTGAATACAATTTTCAACGTCGTCTTTGTGGCACATTTCAACGGTAGTGTGCATATATCGAAGCGGAAGGGAAATTAAAGCCGAGGCAACGCCAGCTCCCGAATAAGCAAATGCATCTGTGTCGGTTCCAGTAGCTCTTGAAACAGCAGCGCGTTGAAATGGAATTTTATTTTTTTCAGCTGAAGTAATAATTTGATTCAATAAGTTATTTTGAACTGCAGGCCCGTAGGTTAAAACGGGGCCTTTCCCTCCGGCTAAGTCTCCAGATTCAATTTTATTGAGCATAGGTGTTCCGGTATCGTGACACACATCTGTAACAATTGCAACGTTCGGATTTATTCTTCTAGAAATCATTTCTGCCCCACGCAAACCAACTTCTTCCTGAACTGCGTTCACAATATATAAACCAAATGGTAAGGTTTTTTTATTTTCAGACAGTAAACGTGCAACTTCAGCAATCATAAACCCTCCAATTCGGTTGTCGAGTGCTCTTCCGAGGTAACGGTTTTTGTTTAAAATCATGAATTCGTCTTCGTAAGTAATCACACAACCAACATGCACACCTAAGTCTTCCACTTCTTTTTTTGAAGCGCAGCCCAAATCCAAACAAATGTTTTTCACACTCGGAACTTCCTCTTTTTCTGAGCGTGTATGAATTGCTGGCCAGCCGAAAACTGCTTTCACAAAACCTTTTTTAGTGTGAATATTTACCCGTTTTGAAGGTGCAATAATATGATCTGAACCACCGTTTCTGCGCACATAAACAAAACCCTGATCGGTAATGTAATGAACGAACCACGAAATTTCATCTGCATGTGCTTCAATTACAACTTTGTAAGCTGCCTCTGGGTTAATAATTCCAACAACAGATCCATAAACATCTGTTTCAAAAGTATTAACATAAGGTTTTAGGTAATCCATCCACATTTTTTGACCCGGAGTTTCGAAACCCGTTGGAGCGGTGTTGTTGATGTATTTCTCAAGAAATAATTCACTTTCTTTTGTAATTATTGCTTTTGATTTTTTACTTACAGCTTCTTTTTTTGCTGAAATTTCTTTTGTTTCTTTTGTAACTTTCTTTGCCATAATTTACTTCATCAATGTAATATTTCCTTTAATTAGTTTTTGATCTCCACCCAAACAAGTTGCTTCTAAATAATAGTCGTATACGTCTGGATCTACTTTTTTTCCTCTAAAACTTCCGTCCCATCCTTTCGAAATATCTGTTGTTTCGAAAATCATTTCTCCCCATCGGTCAAAAATTCGGAACACAATTTTTTCTGCAATTGCACTTCGAACGTATAAAATATCGTTTTCGCCATCGTTGTTTGGAGAGAAAGCGTTTGGAACATACACAAAACGTTGGTCACACAATGTTTCGAGCACTACCACTAAAGCTGTGTCTGATTTTATACAATTTCCGTCAGAAACAATAGCCGTATAAACCGTTGTTTCATTTACAGTTGCAGAAGTATTTGCTGCATTCGGATTTTCAACACCTTGAATTGGAAGCCATTGAATCGAATATACTGAAGGTGTGACTGTTAAATTAACAACAGACTGTGTAACAACTGGCGAAGGTGCAGCGCTTGCAATAACTACATCAGAAAACGTACTTCGATAAATGAAAACCGAATCTGTTGAAACGCACCCGTTAGATGCAGAGGCGGTACAATAAACCCATTGCGAAATAGTCGGATTGGCAATCACTTCGTTTGCTGAAACAACAGTTAAAATTGAATCGGGCGACCAATCATAGGTAAATGTAATTCCAGAAAGTGATATTTGGGCCACTAAATTCGTTGTTTCATTTATACACAAACTATCATTACCTAAAATAGCTAAGCTAGAACCAATAATTATGACTTCAACACTGTCTGTTTTAGTGCAGGCACCGTTACTAATTTCAACATAATAAAAACCAGAAGTACTTGGCGTTATATTGAGTATCGAATCAGAAACAGCAGCATTCAAGGTGTCTGAAATTGGGTTGGTTGATGACCAAACAAAACTTGTTGCTGTTCCGAAGGAATTAGCTGTAAAAGTTAAGGGTATTGGTGTGCAAATTACCTGATCTGCAGAAACGCTAAGTTGAAGCTCAGGAAGAACAGTGATAATATTTATGGCTGTATCGCGCAGCAAGCAGATACTATCAGTAACAATTAGAGAAACAATATACTGACCAGGATTTGTGTACGTAATTGTTGGATTAAAAATAACTGTACTTGTGTCTCCATTTCCAAAATCCCAGATATAATCATCTCCTTGCGAAGAGAAATTAGAAAGAGTAACTGTAAAATCTTCGCAACCAAGTGTGTTATCTAAGGTAAATTGAGCGTTTGGCAAGAGTTGGAAATCAAATTTAAAAACAAGGTTATTGCAATTCGGACTCAAATTACTTGCCGACCAAGCTCCGGCTGAAGTTGGAAAATCACTGTGCGCACCGCAGCCCCCACAAACAGATTGATAAACTACACCATTTTTATCGAAGCGCGACGTTCCGCCATCTACGTGTTCTTGTGCTAACGCTCCTCCTAAATAAGACGCGTAAAGCACACCGTCAAAATCGCGTTCTAAGACATATAAATAAAAGTCGAAACCATTTGCTGGTAATAATTGAAATGCGTCTGGAGTTGTTGGCATTCCGCTAAGAGGAGTTCCTTGTAATATATTTGCTCCCCAGCCAGAAACATACATGTTTCCGCAAATATCAACTAGAAAAGCCGCTGGAGAAATATTTATTTGTCCGTTTCCGTTTCCAAAAGTAGTTGAATTTTGAACTGTTGTCATGGCAGGATTTAAGCGCACAATAAACTGTCCGGAATTTGCATTCCCTGTTGCGTTAATAATTGGAAAAAGTCCGCCAACGCTTTGTCCAAGCGCATAAATTTCATCTATTCGATTTATTTCTACAAACTGAACTTGATCGTAATTTGAGGTTCCAATATAGCTTGTGCTAGTTAATGTTTGTCCGTTTGGGGTTAATTTTGCAATAAATCCGTCGGCTTTTCCTCCTAAATAGGAAGGATTTAAACTTCCAACCGTGTTTGGAAGATTTGTACTTGTTGTTCCACCTCCAAAAACAATGTTGTAAGACGAATCTATTTTCACTGAATAACTCGCATCGTTATTCGACCCACCGAAGTAAGAAGACCATAAAAGCGCGTTCAAATTAGAAGACAACTTAAATATCACTCCATCTTGTTGACCTGCATTTGAAGGTTGAAAAGCATTTTGAGTTGGAAAATCTGTTGATCGGGAACAAGAAGTTACAATGCAATTCCCCAAAGAATCGAGCATAATTTCTCCTCGAAACTGATCTCCGTAATTAGTTGTAAGCGAATCATAAGCCGCTGCAGAAGAATAACTACCGGAGGTGATTTTATAGTTCACACCATCATTACTTGAACCACCCATGTAGGTTGAACCCATTAATGTATGACCGTTTGCACTAAACTTTGCTACGTAAATATCTGTTCCTTGAGTTCCAAAATTACTTCCGTTGAACAAAATACTTAAAGCTGAACCACCTGAATGAGTTGTTTGATAACCGCCTTGAATTGGGAAATCTGTGCTCGATGTTGCTCCGAAAATATATACATTGTCGTTTTTATCGCAAATTAAACTATGAGCGGTCTCGGTTCCAATGGAATTGTTGCCCCCACCAATGAAAGTTGTCCAAAGCATTGTTGTTCCATCTGACGAATACTTCGAGATAAATGCATCTGTGGTAACTGAGCCAGAAACATTTGGAATAGTAAAATTAGAAGCAACATCGAATGCTAAATTATCTGGCGTTGGGTATGCATTTCCGTAAATTGTTCCGGCAGAAAAAGCCGTTCCATCTTGACCGAATGTGGCTGTCATTCCAAAATTATCTGTTATTGAACCGCAATAAGTTGCAAAAATCAGTACCGGATCAATTACTAAAATTGCGTTCAGATTGTACTTCCCTACTTTAAATGAAACTTCATTTCCGTTCAAAACAAAATCACAAGAGACGCTTCTTTTTTTTCCATTCAAAATTTCGAAGGCAATTGGTTTATTTTCTTTTACTAAACCAAGTTCGGTGTTTATTTCTAATTCGCCTTTAGAATTAATGGAAACAGAACGCGCGTTTTTGATTTTAAACTGTATTTGAGCTGGGTTACTGTTTTCTTTGCACCAAAACTCGTATTTGAATTCTTCGTCGTTGTCAAAAAGCTTTAAATCTATATTCGAGTAATAGTTTTTTAATTCTACTTCTCCATATCCGTGCACATCATTGGTCCATTTAGTCTGATCTGAACCTTTGAAAAAATTGAAGTAATTGCTTGTTTTTTCAGTTTTTTCAATTTGTGAGACAACATTCGAATTCAAAAATTCGATACCAATAATTGTTTGTTTATACCATTGTGCGCTATCAGTTTCATGATAAAGATGCGCTTTTTGTAAATCAGAGTAATCACGCAAATCATAGATAAACCCGTGTTGTTGAACCCACAAGTTTTGTCCGTTTAACCGCGATTGAAATAGCACAGGTTCATCCCATTGACCTTTATTTTCAATAAGTGCATGGTGAATAGAATGCGCATGTGTTTCTTCTTGGGCATGAAGCTGCAATGAAAGAAGAAAAATGAAAATAATTATTTTTTTCATACGTCTAAAAATACACTTTTTTTTTTGATTAAAACGGAATTGATTTTCAATTTTTATTCATTCAAAAATTTAACTTTAATTGCTAGACGAATAATTGCACAAAACGTTCATTCTAATTTGGCTTTTTATTACATTTGTTAAAAAAAGTATGACTACCGATTGGCTTTTGAACGAAGTAGCGACAATTTCGGAGTCCAATTTAGATTGGATAAAAAAACGGTATAGTAACTATTCCGAAAATCAGTTAAATTGGAAGCCAAATAATGATACCTGGAGTTTAAATGAAATTTTTGCACATTTAAATGATTATTCAAAATTCTATAACCAGCAATTTGAATTGAAAATAGCTGCAACCCGATTTCTAACTCCAAATGAAACTTTCACTTCTTCTCCTCTTGGAAAATCGGCATGGAATTCTATTAAATTAGGCAATGCAAAAAACATTAAACGTAAATTTAATTCGCCAAAAATTCATAATCCGAATATAAATAAATCAATCGTAAAGGGCAATGACTGGAAACAGTTTGAAACATATCAAAAAGAATTACTTCTTATTTTGGAAAAAGCTGTGGGCGTTAATTTGAAAAAAGTTCGCGTTCCTTTGTCTATTTCAAAATTGGTGCGTTTACGATTGGGCGACACTTTGCTTTTTGTAAGCTACCACAACGAACGACACTTACAACAGGCCTTAAATTTATCTAAACTTTCTGCATTTCCAAAAAAATGAGTTTCCAGTTTGCATATTGTAAATTTTCTTTGGCTCCACTTCGAAAAGAAGCCAGTGATGCATCTGAAATGGTGAGCCAATTACTTTTTGGAGAAGTTGTAGAAATCATTGAGACAAAAGACCAATGGCGAAAAGTTCGATCGTTTATTGATAATTATGAGGGTTGGACAGATTTTAAACTTTTGGGTGTTTTAACTCAAAAAGAGGCCTTTCGTTGGCTTGATGGACAAACAATTGAACACCAGTTAACCCGAAAAATAACTTCAGCCACTGGAATTTTAACTGTTACAGCCGGTTCTTTTCGTAACTTCAACTTAGTTCAAGCTTTTAACATTGGGAAAGACGTTTACACCTATTCTTCGGAAGAAGAAAACAAACCAACATCTCTTATAGATTTTGCTCAAACTTTCTTGAATTCTCCCTATTTATGGGGCGGAAAGTCGCCATTTGGAATAGATTGTTCCGGATTCACACAAACTGTTTTTCGTTTATTTGATGTGAAACTACCAAGAGACGCGTTTCAACAAGCGGAAGAAGGACAATTGATAGACTTTGGCGAGCACACAGCAGGAGATTTGGTTTTTTTTATAAACGAAAATGACAAAATTCATCATGTTGGAATTCTATTGAACGTGCATGAAATTATTCATGCACATGGGTTTGTTCGTATAGATTCATTTACGAATGAAGGAATTAAACGAAAAGAAGACAATTCTACTTCTCACAGATTGCACACAATAAAACGACTTTAATTTCTTTAATCTTTTGAGTTTAGAGTGAAAATAGTTGGTGAAAATCTTTCCATTTATTAGTTGTTCGTGAATTGCTAAGATGCAATTTTGTGAATTCAATTAAATTGAAAAGCGGATTTTAAACAGGAATCGAATTTTGCTTTAATTGGATGCTTATATTTGCATTAAACAATTCAAAATCGAATGAAAATTCTAATAACAGGCGGCGCCGGATTCATTGGCAGTAATCTAACCAAAAGATTAGTAACTGATGGTCATTCAGTTGTAGTAGTTGACAATTTACTACGTGGTAATAAAATAGAAAAAGATGTTTTTGAGAAAATTGATTTTAGAATGGGTGATGTGCGCGATGCGCAATTAATCTTAAACGCATCTAAAGGTTGTGATATGATTATTCATTTCGCAGCAGTTTTGGGTGTAGACGTGGTTGCAGACAACCCAGTTGAAACAATGGATGTAGAAGTGATTGGAACAAGAAATGTTGCAATGGCGGCGCATGCAAATAACGTAAAGAAAATTATGTATGCATCAACCAGCGGAATTTACGGTCATACAGCTTTTGAAAATGTGTTAACTGAAGAAATATTGGTTGATCCGCGCACTTCATATGCAATGGCAAAACGCTACAACGAAATTTATTTGGCTTCTCATCACGAAGAAAAAGGAATTGATGTTGTTTGTTTGCGTTTTTTCAACGTGTATGGCTACAATCAAGACAACCGAATGGTGGTTCCACGTTTCTTTGAACAAGCTATTAAGGGGGAAGACTTAACTGTTTTCGGTTCAGGCCTTCAAACCCGAGACTTTACATATATTGACGACACTGTTGAGTCGTGTGTTCGATTAATGAACGTAAAAGGATGCCACATTATTAATATTGCGAACGAAGAAGAATGGACAATTAAGGATTTAGCTGAACAAGTTAAAGAAATAACCAATTCTACTTCCCAATTAATTTATGTTGAAGCTCCAAAAAAACGGTATGATTACGAAGTAGAAAGACGAGTGGGAAGTTCTGATAAATTAATTGAAATTACAGGATATAAGCCTGATACGAAATTGCGTGATGGATTAAAAAAAATCCATTCTATTAATACAAACAATTAAACTGAAAAATAACAATACAATGACTAGAGATCAAGTAATCTTTGACCTTATTGTTGAGGAAAGAAAAAGACAAGAACACGGAATTGAATTAATTGCATCTGAAAACTTTGTTTCAGACCAGGTAATGGAAGCAATGGGTTCTGTTCTAACAAATAAATATGCAGAAGGACTTCCCGGAAAACGCTATTATGGAGGTTGCGAAGTAGTTGATAAAGTTGAGCAATTGGCTATTGATCGTTTGTGCGAATTATTTGGTGCAACATGGGCAAATGTACAGCCTCACTCGGGTGCACAGGCAAATGCTGCAGTTTTTCTTGCTTGTTTGAAACCTGGAGATAAGATTTTAGGTTTTGATTTATCTCATGGCGGACATTTAACACACGGTTCTCCAGTTAATTTTTCGGGGAAACTTTATGTCCCAAACTTTTATGGGGTAAGTAAAGAAACTGGTTTGGTTGACTATGATATGCTAGAAGAAGTAGCACGAAGAGAAATGCCAAAAATGATTATTTGTGGTGCTTCTGCTTATTCACGTGATTGGGATTATGCGCGAATTCGTAAAGTTGCTGATGAAATTGGGGCGTTAATTCTTGCTGACATTTCTCACCCAGCTGGTTTAATTGCGGCTGGTTTAATGAATGATCCATTAGAACATTGTCATATTGTAACAACAACAACACACAAAACATTGCGTGGTCCGAGAGGTGGAGTAATAATGATGCGTCACAATTTTGAAAATCCTTTTGGTCTGAAATGGCAAAATGGAAATTTAAAATCTATGGGAGCTTTGCTTGATGCTGCTGTTTTTCCAGGAATTCAGGGCGGACCATTAGAACATGTTATTGCTGCAAAGGCTGTAGCTTTTGGAGAGGCATTAACAGACGAATACAGAGTATATATGAAACAAGTTCAGAAAAATGCAGCTTTAATGGCACAAGAATTTGTTGATCGTGGATATAAAATTATTTCAGGCGGAACAATTAATCACAGTATGTTAATTGATTTACGTTCGAAAGGTGTTACTGGAAAAGACGCTGAAAACACTTTGGTAAAAGCAGACATTACGGTAAACAAGAACATGGTTCCTTTTGATACCGAATCGCCATTTATTACCTCCGGAATTCGTGTAGGAACTGCAGCAATTACATCTCGTGGAATTACTGAAGTAGAAATACCTACAATAGTTGAATTTATAGATAAAGTTTTGTCGAATATTTCTGATGAAAAAACAATTTCTGAAGTTCGAAATAAAGTAAATGCATTAATGAATGGGCGACCACTTTTTAAATAATTTCTTAAAATACAATTCCAATAAGCTGTTAAGAAATTAACAGCTTTTTTTTGTTTAGGAGAAAGAATATTTTTATGAACAGCTAAGTGTTTGTTTATTTTTTGGTTCTTATTAAAGTATTTTTATAAATTCGCTAAATAATTAAAATTTATATTTATGAAAAAATTATTCGCATTAGCTGGAGCCTTGGCATTAACAGGGACTTCATTAGCTCAAAAAGCTACAACAGATTCACCTTTCTCTATTGAAGGTCAGTTTGGATTTAACGCATCTTCTTTATCTTTTGATGCGCCTGCAATTCGTTTCCGTTATTTTGTAACAGACAATATTGCTGCTCGTTTAACATTGGGTCTTGACAACAATTCTGAAACTTTCAACTATTATGAAGTGGATAGTAATAACTCAGGAGGTGCGGGAACTGAAGTTAACAAGAACAACGGTTTTAGTATAGCAATTGGTGGTGAATACCATTTCACTGGAACTGAAAAACTGTCTCCATACGCAGGTTTAGATATCATTATTGGTGGTGGAACAAACACAAATGAGTGGACTAACTACAATGGTTTGGGTTACCAGAATAATTTCACAAGAGAAATCACTGCTAAAACTTCATCTTTTGGAGTGAATTTAGTTGCAGGTGCTGATTATTATTTTGCTGAAAACTTTTACTTTGGTTTAGAACTAGGATTAGGATTTAGCTCATTAACAGTTAAAGAAGGTGAAGATGTAATATCTAATGCTGGAGCAACTTCAACAGCTATTTCTGAAGAAGAAAAATATTCTTCATTAGGAAATAATGTTGTAAGTCAGTTCCGTTTAGGTTGGAGATTCTAAGCAACTTAGAAAAAGAACATAAAAAAAGGGCTTTCAAATTTGAAAGCCCTTTTTGTTTTTCCATTATTTTGGTTCTATTCTTTAGAAATAAAACTGAAGATTCAACAATCCAGAAAGGTTGTCTAAACCAACAGAGAAATTATTTGTGCGTGTTTGACCTTGAACAGTTTTCTCAACTGTGGTTAAAGAAGCAGCATCGAAACGCTCGAAAGTTAATTCTCCCTGACCAATATGTTGGAAACGGATTGCATAACCAAATTCAGCTCCTATAGACAAGCGAGGTGCAACGAAATACTCTACTCCTGCAAAACCACGCGCACCAATACCAAACGCAAGACCTGATTTACGTTCTAAAACGCGATTAGAACTTGCAGTAATTGGGCCGATAAGGTTTGAACCATAGTTAAATGAAGTTGGACTATTGAAATCTTGTGAAATTTCATTTCCATATTCAAAACTAGAACGAGTTCCTGCTAATTCAAAGAAAGCTTCCGCTCCATAAACACCTTGAACACGGCTTTTTCCTCTTCTCCACTCTTTTCCAAGCGCAATAGCTAAGTAATTCGAATTAATTTTTTGTGCGTCTTCTTCAAACATCAAATTATCTGGATCTGGAACAACTGTATCTCTCACAACCATTTGAAAAGTATTTGCATTCGTGTGAGAAAATTGAAAACGGAAACGGTATGCGTCTGTTGCGGTGTTCATCTTTTTCCCGCTAATTGACAACGAACCTGCTCCTAAACCAAAAGGTGTACTAGCAGGATTCCAGCTTGGATCGTTATTAAAAAACGAATTGTTCATAGAGTTACCTAAGAACGAAAGAAAAGGACTTGCACCTATTCCGATTGAATATTCACCAGCTTCTGGAAGCAAAGGAATTCCTCTTTTACTTACCAAACCACTTGGAGATTCTGATTGGGCACTAACTGAAAAAACAGCCGCTCCAATACTTAATGCAGCAATGATTTTCTTCATAATTAGTAATTAATGTCGTATAACTTAACTTCTTTTTCAATTACAACTAAAGTTGTTCCACCATCAGAAAATAGCACATCTGAATTTGAAGTTAAAGGACCTGTAATTACATCTTGCTTAAAATCTTGTGGAATAATTTCAACCGTTACTGGTTTTCCAGCAGTTGGAATTGTAAAGCTGAACTCTCCTGCAGAATTTGTTGTAGCAGAAATTACTACGTCGGGATAAGTTACTCCAAGTTGTGGATTTAAAATTAAATCAGCTTTGTTGTATTTTGCCAAAATAATTGCCCCAGATTTTAATTCTGAAGAAGCGTTGGTAATATCGGTATCTGCTCTAACAATTCCTTGAATTGTTGCAGAACTTGCTAATGAAGAACCTGCTGCAGGAACAACCTCCTCTTTTTTACATGATGTAGCAACAAGTAATGTTAGCGCTACTAAACTTAATAGTGTACGTTTCATAGTATATATTTTCGGTAAAGGTATAAGATGTTTCGATATACAGTTAAATTTAACCGATTAAATAAACAAGTGACGTATTTTTGTTAGTATTAGCAGTGATTTAAAGAACAACTGAAGTTAATCTTGCCTTCCGTTTCTTCTGTGAACGTCGTTATCGTCGCCGAGCATAAGCTGAAGGTAAGTAAAATAGCGCGATTCAAAAATAGTTCCATTTTTAACTTCATTTTTAACTTCGCAATGAGGTTCATTTATATGTTGACAGTTGTGGTATTTACATTTATTGATAAGTGCGCGCATTTCAGGAAAATAATGTGAAATAACTTCTTTTTCTAAATCAACGATTCCAAAAGCGCGAATTCCAGGAGTATCAATTATAAATCCACCAGAGGATAGCGGGTGCATTTCAGCAAAAGTAGTGGTGTGCTGTCCTTGGTGATGCGCTTGAGAAATTTCACCAATTTGTAATTTTAAGTTTGGATCTAAGGCATTTACAAGTGTACTTTTTCCTGTTCCTGAATGCCCTGCAATCATGACTTGTTTTTCGTTTAGTTCTTCTTTTAAAAAAGCAATAGATTCTTCATTTGTTGCAGATAAAGCGTGGCATGTATAACCAACTTGTTGGTATAAGCTAATGGTTTCGGCTAAAAGCGACAGTTCTTTATCTTTTTGTAATAAATCAATTTTATTGAAAAGTAAGGTAACTGGAATTCGAAAACTTTCGGCGGCTACAAGAAACCTATCAATAAAAACGCAGTGTGTTTCAGGGTGTTTTAATGTAACTAGTAAATATGCCCGATCAATATTTGCAGCCAAAATATGCATTTGTTTTGAAAGGTTGGTGCTTTTTCGGACGATATAATTTTCTCGGGGTAAATAATTTGAAATGACACCTTTTCCCTCTTCATCGAATTTTGGATCTATGAGCACATTGTCGCCCACTGAAATTGGATTGGTAGTTTTCAATCCGTCTAAGCGCATTTTACCTCGAATTCGGCAATCGATAATTTTTCCATCGGGCAGCATAACGTGATACCACTTACCAGTAGATTTGAGTACCTTACCTTCTAGAAATTTCATGTTGCGAATTTACAAATTTTGGCTTGATAAACGACTTTGCGGCAGCGATTACAGCGTTCCCGACTTTAAAAAAGGAGGGATGAAGCGGAAAGCGCGGTTTAAAGTTGCCGAAAAGTTCGATTTATTTATTGAATTACAATCCGCAACTTGCTGCCAAAAAAGAAAACTCGCGTTTAAAACCCAACCAATTTGGTTCAAACTGCGTATATTCGTAGCGAACAATTTTGTAGAATTTCTTATGTCGATTGAAGTTAAGGGTGTTTCTAAGTTTTATGGTGATCAGGCTGCGGTGAACGACATTACGTTTTCCATTAAAAAGGGTGAAATTGTTGGTTTTTTAGGTCCAAACGGCGCTGGAAAATCGACCACTATGAAAATGATTACGGGTTTTATTCCACCATCTGATGGAGAAATTCTTGTATGTGGAAAAACTGTTTCGTTAGATTCGATTGAAACACGCAAGCATATTGGCTACTTACCGGAGAACAATCCGTTGTATTTGGACATGTATGTGAAAGAATATTTGGAATTTGTTGCTAAGATTTACAAATTGCCTAATCCGCGTGAACGCGTGAAGGAAATGATTTCTTTGGTGGGTTTGGAAGTGGAGCAGAACAAGAAAATTGAGATGCTTTCGAAAGGTTACCGTCAGCGTGTTGGCTTGGCTCAGGCAATCATCCACAATCCGGATGTGTTAATTTTGGATGAACCAACATCTGGTCTTGACCCTAATCAATTGGTAGAAATTCGGGATTTGATTAAAAAAATTGGCAAAGAAAAAACAGTTATGCTTTCTACCCATATTTTACAAGAAGTAGAAGCAATATGCGACCGTGTAATTATTATTCGACAAGGGAAATTGGTTGCAGATAATTTGGCTGGAAATTTACAGGCAGATAATTTGATTCAAGTAGTATTTGTTGAATTTGATAAAAATGTTTCGAAGAAAACCTTGGCGAATATCCGATCGGTATCTAAAGTAGAGGCGGTTAATGAAACTTCGTTCTTATTAGAAAGTGCTTCGAGTGATGATTTACGAAAATTAGTTGCTCAGTTTGCGCAAGAGAATGGGTTACTAACTCTGACTTTGCGAACGGAAGAGAAATCTTTGGAAGATATTTTCAAGACACTTACGAAGTAAGGTAATTAAAATCGTATTTAAAAAACTTATACTAATTTCTCTATTTTTAGTAGTTTTCGGATAAAAGCGTGGAGTAAATAAATGAAAGGCGTTAAAAAAATGGCTAGAATTAACTTCATTGAATAGCCCGAAATTCCGAGTATTCCAATCTCAGAAAGTGTGTATTTTCCAGGAAGCCAAAATCCGATTAACAAAACAGTAAATGTATCTAACAATTGTGAAATTGCTGTTGAACCTGTTGCGCGGAGCCAAATGAATTTACCTTTCGTGAGGTTTTTAAAGACTCCGAATAAATAGACGTCAAGTAATTGCGATAAGATAAAAGCGATTATACTTCCAATCATGATTGGCAGCACTCCTCCAAAAGCTTTTTGAAATTCGCTTTGAGATAGAAAAGATCCTTTTGCTACAGGAAGTTGAACTGCACAGAATAAAAGCAAAAAAGCAAATGCGATAAGTGCCATGCAAATCCAAGAAAGTTTTTTGACAGCTTTTTGTCCGTAAAATTCATTCAAGGTATCTGTTAATAAAAACACGATTGGCCAAGGAAGTAAACCTGCAATTACTGGAAAAAATGGTGTTTGCACTAATTTTCCAGAGATGAGTTCAGCTATTAATGCACAGGTAATAAATAAACCTGAAAGGATAAAAAAAATGAGTTCTTTTCGGGTTTGTAACATGCATGTGAATGTAAGAAAAAATTGGAACTTCGACTCCGCTTAAGTTCTTTTTATTCTTCTTATTTTTGTTTTCAAATTGAATAGTTAAATTGAACACAATGAAACATAATGTAATGGAAGAACTGCGCTGGCGCGGAATGATTCAAGACTCAATGCCCGGTTTAGAAGAACAGTTATTAAAAGAAATGACTGCCGGATATGTAGGTTTTGATCCAACTTCAGATTCATTACATGTGGGTTCTTTGTTGCCGATTATGTTATTGAAACACTTTCAATTAGCCGGACATAAGCCATACGCTTTAGTTGGTGGTGCAACAGGAATGGTAGGTGATCCGTCAGGAAAATCAGCAGAGCGTAATTTATTAGACGAAACAACTTTGAATCACAATGTAAAATGTGTTGGTGAACAATTGACAAAATTTTTAGATTTCGAAAACGGAGATAACAAAGCAGTTTTGGTAAATAATTATGATTGGATGAAAGATTTTTCGTTTATACATTTTATTCGCGATGTCGGAAAACACTTAACGGTGAACTACATGATGGCAAAAGATTCTGTGAAGAAGCGTATAGAAACTGGAATTTCATTCACTGAATTTTCTTACCAATTATTGCAAGGTTATGACTTTTTACATTTGTACCGAGCAGATAAAGTGAAGGTGCAGTTTGGCGGTTCAGATCAGTGGGGAAATATTACTACCGGCACTGAATTGATTCGCAAGATGGAAGGTGGTGAAGCTTTTGCATTTACTTGTCCATTGTTAACGAAAGCTGACGGTGGAAAATTTGGAAAAACAGAATCGGGAACTGTTTGGTTAGATCCGGCTAAAACTACACCTTATCAATTTTATCAATTTTGGTTGAATTCAACTGATGCAGATGCTCCGAAGTTGGTGCGTTATTTTACTTTGTTTTCAAAAACTGAAATCGAACAATTAGAGTTACAACACAACGAAGCACCGCATTTACGAATTCTTCAAAAAGCAATAGCTGAAGAGGTTACAACTCGAATTCATGGTAAAGAAGCTTTGGATGGTGCAATTGCAGCAACGAATGTATTGTTCGGTAAGTCAACAAAAGAAGATTTGCAGCGAATAAAAAGCGAAGACTTTTTAAGTGTTTTTGATGGCGTTCCTCAAGCGAAAGTTCAACGATCAGAATTAGAATCAGGTATTACAGTTGTTGATTTATTTGTTGCTAAATCGAACTTTCTATCATCTAACGGAGAAGCAAAACGAGAGCTCAAGGCAAATGCAATTTCAGTGAACAAGGTGAAAGTTGACGAATCGTATGTAATTGGAAAGAACGATTTATTGAACGATAAATACATATTACTTGGTAAAGGCAAAAAAAATAATTATATAATTGAGATGATTTAAGCTGTAAATTTCAACTAATTTGAAAGTCGGTTTGTTTTGAAACCGACTTTTTTTTGCGCACGTCCCCGTGAAACAATTCCTTTAATTGTGAATAAATCTAATTGTTGAATCGTTCTTTTGCTACTAGGACTTGTTGTGGCTTTCTTTGCAAAAAAGTACATGTTAAGTGTTTATTTCGTTTAATCAAAATGAAATAGTGGATGCCTTTTTATGTACATCAAGCTCATCGATTGGGGAATGAAATGCAAATTAGAGATTAAAAATGATCGGGTTGAACAAAATAGCTTGATAAAGTTTGCTTTTCTACTCAACTGTTTGATAGAATTAGTGGTAAACTAAAAGAGGGAGGTTTGGGTGATTTCCGAATACTAGAAAGTGCATATATTGCTGATCAATATACCGTTGGGTTACATATTGCAAAAATCTAATAATGCGTTTTATAAAGGGTAATCAACTGGTTATTAATTAGAAAAAAACAAAACCATTTCAATGGATACATCTAAGAGTTTAAGATTCATGATTTTA
>JANNWW010000124.1:0-18359 GCA_031409255.1 Crocinitomicaceae bacterium | reverse complement strand
GTCGGTATCTTTTTTAAGTAATTCTTTTTCAAAAGCAGAAAGCTTTATTGAATCATCTAATAAAAGTTCAACCAACGATTCATCCTTTAACTGAAATTCAGGATGCGCAACAAAAAAAAGTTTCAAAGCAGTTGTTTCTTCATTACTTAGGTTTCCCTCTAAGTAATCAAGGTAGAATGCTTCGTAATTTTCGGACGTAATGTACTGTTTCATGCGACTAATTCTATTGCTTTTAAATAATTTTTCAATGTCTGTCTTCCGCGAAAGATATACACTTTTACTTGTGATTCGTTTAAGTTAGTTATCTCCGCAATCTCATCGTAAGCATATCCTTCGTAGTCGCGGAGCATAATAACTGTTTTTTGTATTTCCGGTAATGTATCTAATGCTTTATTTAATGTTTCTTTTATATCGAATTGAATAGCATCGTTATTTGCTGCTGCCTTATCATATCCGTCAATAGAACCTGAGCGTTTCTCCTTCTTAATTACATCAACCATGCAATGGTAGGCAGTTGTAAATAGGTAAGACTTTATTTTTACGGCTTCTATTGTTTCATGTTTCTCCCAAACTTTTATATACGTATCCTGAACCACATCGTCTGCAAGCATCTTGTTTTTGAGGTGCTTCAGAACAAAGCGATAAATATTATCGGCAAATTCCTCTACGGCTCTGTTATACTCTTTTCGTGTCATGTAGCAAATTCAATCAAGTGTTAGACCGTCTCCTGTTTAAAAAGTTACAGCAAATTTAAATATTTTTACTTCAATCTTTTTAAAACTCTTTAATTCAGCGCTTTAAAAGTTGTTTTTATATAAAAATTTGAGGTATTTAATTTCAAAATAACAAAAAAACTAGTTTTTTAATAGTTCGTGTTCGATAATTTTGTAATATTGGTTAGCTAAAACTAGATACTAAAACTTGGTATCAAACTTATTAAAACGTAAAGTATGAAAAGAGTGTTTCTCCACTTGTCTTTTCTGACAATTTCCTTATTACCAGCTTTTATTCATGCACAAACAGACACTACGTGGGTGCAAAAAATGGAAAATCCAGCAACAAACTTCTATGAAGTTCAATCTGCATTTGAAGATTATTGGAGAGATAAACCCATTGAAAAAGGTAAAGGATACAAAGTTTTTAAACGATGGGAAGATTATATGGCTCCTCGTGTTTTTCCGACCGGAAATACCACTTTGCCATCACAAGCTTACACAAATTATCTAGAATGGTTAGCAATGCAACCTTCAAATCCTGAACCTTCTTCGTTGTTGAGTTCTTGGACGCCACTTGGCCCTTTTGGAATTTCAGATGGCGGCGGTGCAGGGCGGTTAAATTTTGTGCGTTTCGACCCAACAAATAGTTCAATTATTTATGTTGGCGCACCAGATGGCGGTTTGTGGAAGTCTACAAATGCTGGAAATTCATGGTCAACCTTAACAGATCAATTAACAGTTATTGGTGCTTCAGATATTGCGATAAATCCATCTAATACTCAAATTATGTATCTCGCAACAGGCGATGGAGACGGATCTGATTGCAATAGCATTGGCGTTTTAAAATCTACAGATGGCGGAGTAACATGGAACACAAGTGGTTTAAATTGGACTGTGAACCAGGGCAGATCAATCTCAAAATTATTAATGCACCCAACAAATCCATTTATTTTAATTGCCGCAACTAGTAATGGTGTTTACCGAACAGTAGATGCAGGTGTAAATTGGACGCAAACAAGCACTGGAAATTTTAAAGACATCGAATTTTCACCAAGTTCTCCCAATACGATCTATGTGGCAGGAACAGTTTTTAGAAAATCAACAGATAATGGAGTTACCTGGACAACAATTACTTCTGGCTTGCCAACATCTGGTATTTCGCGCTATGCGATTGCTGTAAGTGCTGCAAACGCTGCTTATGTGTATGTGTTAATTGGAAGATCTTCCGATCAAGGACTTTTAGGTGTGTATAGATCTACTGATTCAGGAACTACTTTCACGCTTCGAAAAGGACCAACCGCACCTAATTTATTGGGCTGGGAATCTGACGGATCTGATGCAGGCGGACAAGCGTTTTACGATTTAGCAATAGCAGTTTCACCAGCAAATGCTGATGCAATTGTTGTTGGAGGTGTTAATTCATGGAAATCTTCAGATGGTGGAACAACCTGGCTTTTAAACACAAGTTGGACAGGTTCAGGCGCTCCGTATGTGCATGCAGATATTCATGCAATAGATTATTTACCTGGATCAAGTTCAACTTTCTTCGTTTGTTCTGATGGAGGAATTTCTAAAACATCAGATTCAGGCACTTCATTCACCGATATAAGCGCCAATTTGGCTATTGCGCAACAATATAGGTTGGGTTTATCCTCTACGTCTACGGGTAAAGTTTTAACCGGACATCAAGACAATGGAACAAACCTTTTGAATGCAGGAAACTGGAATCAAGTGTATGGAGGAGATGGAATGGATTGCTTTATTGATAGAACGAACGATAATGTAATGTATGGCTCTTACGTTTATGGTGAATATTATAAATCTACAAACGGTGGTGCAACTTGGAATACTATAATTTCTGGTTTGCCCGGAGGTAGCTGGCTTTGTGCTTGGCATCAAGATCCGGTTGCTGCAGCAACACTTTATGCTGGGGGAAGATCTGCAATGTATGTAACCACGAATGGCGGAACTGCCTGGGCAGCACTAGGAACTCCATCCGGATCAGGAAGTATAATCGAGTTTGCAATTGCTCCGAGTAACAATCAGGTAATTTATTCAGTAAAAAGTAATGCAGTTTCAAAGTCTGTAAACGCAGGAGCTGCATGGACAAATGTAACAGGAACGTTACCCGTTGGAAGTGCTACGCTAACAAATGTAGCAGTCTCCAATACGAACCCAAATATAGTTTGGGTAACTTTCTCTGGTTATTCAGCTGCTAATAAAGTGTTCAAATCTATAGATGGAGGTGTATCTTGGACGAATCACACAACAGGTTTGCCCAATGTGCCCTGCAATACAATTGTGTATCAAAATACAGCACCAAACGATTTAGTATATGTTGGAACAGATATTGGTGTTTTTTACAGAGATAATACCATGGCATCTTGGGTTGCATATATGACTGGCTTGCCAAGAGTTGCTATTCGCGATCTCGAAATTTTTTATCCAACTGGTAAGCTAAGAGCAGCAACATTCGGAAGAAGTTTGTGGGAAAGTAACTTACAGTTTTTAGGTACAGCTCTTCCAGTTGCAGAATTTACTGCTTCGCAAACAACAATTTGTGCAGGTTCAAGCATCACGTTTACTGATCAAACAGCTTTTGCTCCGGTATCTTGGTCATGGACATTTACTGGAGGAACCCCAACAACTTCTATACTTCAAAACCCAACTGTTAGTTATTCAACACCAGGAGTTTACCAAGTTACTTTAACAGCAACAAATGCTAACGGGTCTGATGGAGAAACGAAAACTGCTTTTATCACAGTTTTAAATAGTGCAGGTGCAGCTTTACCTTTGTCTGAAGGATTTGTAGCGGCAACTTTTCCGCCTGTTGGTTGGTCAATAATAAATACAAATGCTTCAGTTTCATGGGTGCGCTCTCCAAGTGTTGGTTTGGCTCCAACGGTAGGAAATTCGCTCCTTTTCGATAATTATACTGTAAACGATTCAGGAGATGATGAATTAAGACTTAATGCTTTGAGTTTTTCAAGCGTAGGAGCAGCTCAATTAACTTTTGATGTGGCTTATGCTCCTTACGATGTTGCAAATTATGACGGTTTAGAAGTGTTAGTTTCAACGAATTGTGGAATAACGTTTAGTTCTGTGTATTTAAAATCGAATACTGTTTTGGCTACTGCACCCGCAATTACAACTATTTTCACACCTACTGTAGCACAATGGCGAACTGAAACCGTTGATTTAACACCTTATGCAGGTCAAGCAAACGTAATTTTAGCATTTAGAAACCTTTCGGGTTATGGCAACCGCTTATTTGTAGACAATATAAATTTAAGCGGAACAGCAACTCCAACTGCTGCGTTTTCTCCTTCAAGCTCTTCCGTTTGTACGGCTCAAAATGTTACTTTTACAGATGCATCTTTAAGTGCTAGCTCTTGGTCGTGGAACTTTGGTGCCGGAGCTACACCAGCAACTGCAACAGGAGTTGGACCTCATATAGTTTCCTATTCCACTTCTGGTTCAAAAACAGTTAGTTTAACAATTAACGGTTCCATTTCTACCAATCAGATTATAACCGTGAATGCTGCTCCAAGTGCTCCAAGTATTTCAGCCGGAGGTTCGACAACTTTTTGCGCTGGTGGTTCGGTAAATTTAACTTCAACTGCTGGAACATCTTACTTATGGTCTAATGGGGCAACAACTCAACTAATTAACGCAACCAGTGCAGGGCCATATTCTGTTCAAGTTACAAATGCTGCGGGTTGTTTAAGTTTGGCAAGTACGGCTTCAACAGTTACGGTTAATTCATTGCCAACTCCTCCTAGTGTTTCTGCGGCCGGACCGACTACTTTTTGCGTTGGTGGTTCTGTAAATCTTACATCTTCAATTGGCGCGACTTATTTATGGTCGAATGGTGCGCTTACTCAAACTATTGCTGCAACAACTGCTGGCGTTTATTCGGTTCAAGTTACAAACGCATCCGGATGTCAAAGTGTTGCAAGCTCTGGAACAACAATTGTCGTAAATTCGTTGCCTGCAACACCAACAATTAGTGCTAGCGGACCAACTACTTTTTGCGCTGGAGGTTCAGTTATCTTAACTTCAACTGCCGGAAGTGGAAACACTTGGTCAAACGGAGCAACTACAAATTCAATTCTTGTTAATTCTGCTGGAACGTATACCGTTTTCACTAACAACGGATCATGTAGTTCTGCTAATTCAACAGGAACTTCTGTAACGGTTACACCTTCAGTTGCACCTTCAATTTCGATTGTGTCGAACGATGCAGACAATACAATATGTGTTGGAACAGCAGTAAATTATACTGCAAGTTTAACAAATGGAGGAGCTAGCCCGAATTATCAATGGCAAATAAATGGAACAAACGTTGGAACAAATTCTACGCTGTTTTCTACTTCTGGTTTAACCAACGGGCAAGTTGTTACGTGTGTTCTCACTTCAAACGCAAACTGTGCTTCTCCAACAAATGCAACTGCCAATTCTATTTCAATGACTGTTAATTCAGTGCCCTCTATTCCGGGTGTGATTAGTGGCAATACAAGTGTTTGCTCAAATTCTACAGGAAATACATATTCAATTGTTTCTTTACCAAATGCTACAAGTTATGCTTGGACAGTTCCTGTTGGGGCAACCATCACCTCAGGGCAGGGAACAAATTCTATAAATGTAGATTTTGGAACTGGCTCAGGATCGGTAAGTGTAAATGCAAGTAATTTATGCGGAACAAGTCCAATTCAATCTCAGGCAGTTACGGTTAATTCTATGTTGCCAACACCAACAATTAATTCAAGTGGTCTTACTAACTTTTGTGCAGGAAATTCAGTTGTGTTAACTTCTTCTTCAGTGTCAGGAAACACATGGTCGAACGGTCAAACTACTGCATCCATAACTGCTTCAACTTCAGGTAACTATTCAGTTATTGTAAACAATGGTTCGTGTGTTTCGCCGAGTTCTGCCGGAACTTCTGTTGTTGTGAACCCACTGCCAGCAACTCCCATAATTTCTGCGGGCAGTTCAACTACTTTCTGCGAAGGCGGAAGTGTTCAATTGACTTCTTCGGCTGCAAGTAGTTATTTTTGGTCGAATTCAGAGGTAACTCAATCAATCACAGTTTCAACTTCAGGGGCTTATTCGCTTGTTGTAAATGATGGAACGTGTTCTTCTCTTGGTTCGAATGTAATAAATGTAACAGCCAATTTGAATCCAGTTGTTGCGTTTTCAACCGTTGTAGATTTATGCGACAATGATGCTCCTCTAGTATTAACGCAAGGTACACCGGTTGGTGGAGTTTATTCTGGAAATGGTGTTTCAGGTGGTTTCTTCGACCCTTCAATTACGGGGGTTGGAACAGAAATATTAACGTACGATTTCATAGATGGAAACGGATGTTCAGCAAGCGCAAATACGAATGTTACAGTTCAAAATTGTGCGGGAATAGATGATTTAGTGAAGTTTGAAGTTTCGCTCTATCCAAATCCAACGAGTGGTTTGTTGAATGTGCGTGCAAATTCAGAAATTCTTTCAGTTAAGTTTTATGACGCTACCGGAAGATTGGTTTTTGAATCGAAGAAGCTGAACACAAAACAAGCAATTTTAGATTTAAAAGAGTTTTCGTCGGGCATGTATAAAGTTGAATTGAAACTTGTTTCAGGCGAAAGTTTATTTACGGAGATTGCGTTTGCAGTTAAATAAAAAAATGCTTTCAGAATAAATCGTGTTGTCTTAGTTCAGGACAACACGATTTATTTAAAACCAACAACGCAAACGTCGTCCGTTTGTTCATTTTCACCTTTCCATTCTGAAAATCTCTGATGAAGTTGATTTTCTATTTCGTTCATTGGTAAATGAGCTATTTCGCTAATCAATTCACGAAGCGAACTGTATTTAAATTTCTTGTCTTTCGGTCCGCCAAATTGATCGGCATACCCATCTGAAAAAAGAACGAATAAGTCGTTTTCCTTTGGAAAATATGTATGAGTTGTAAATGATTTAAAACCATCAAATTGTCCAACGGGTTGTTTGTCTGCTTGAAACTGTTGAATTTCTTTTCCATTGAAAATCCACATCGGATTATTTGCACCAGCCCATTGAATTGTTTTATTTTCTTTATTCATTCGAAGAATTGAAATGTCCATTCCATCTTTTAAGGAATAGTGTTCTTTTGTCAGTTTTTCAACAACCAACTGTCGTGTAAGATTCAACAATTCACTTGGTTCACAACAGTTCAATTTTGCCATAGCTTCATTCAAAGAACTGATACATAAAATTGAAACCATGGCACCAGGAACGCCATGACCTGTGCAATCTGCCACTGCAATATAGTTCCAATCAGTTGTTTCTACATACCAATAAAAATCGCCTGCTATAATGTCTTTTGGTTGAAAATAGATAAACGAGTTCGGAAAACCATTTTTCACTAGTTTTTCAGAGGGTAGAAGTGCGTCTTGAATAAACTTTGCATATTGAATACTCTCTGTTATTTCTTGATTCTTGTGTTCAACCAGTTGTTTTTGCGTATTCAATTCTTTTGTTCTAGCGATTACTTTTTCTTCTAATGATTCATACGAAAGTTTTAATTTTTGAATCATAGCGTTAAAACTTTCTTTCAATTCATTTATTTCTTTAGAACCGTTAACCGTTATTTGTTGATTCAGGTTTTGAACTGAAATATCTTGTGTTTGTTGGCTAAATAATTGAATTGGCTTAGCTATTTTTTTTGTTCTCCAAATAATTAAGGTGAAAAGAAGAAACAATGAAACTAATCCAATAATCAAAAACCGATAAAATAAATTGCTAAGTAATTTTTGTTCTTCAGAATTATCTGTTTCTAATTGAAGAATGTAACCAACATATATGTTCGATTTCAAAACGGGCAGAAATAAGTATTCTACTTTTTCAATTTGCCTTGTTTTCGGATTATCAGTAATAACCTCTTGATTTTTTCTACTATTTAAACACTTGAAATAGGCCTTCACTTGTTTTTCACCTTTAAGTTTACTGTATCTCACGCCTTTAACACTGAGGTATAAATAGGAAGAATTGATCCCCGGAAAGCGATCACTCAATGAGTTAATTTGTTTCAGTAAAAGCGCTCTATATCCGTCTGCTTGGGAAGAATAGTAACCAAGTTCGATGAGGTATTTCCCGTCTAATGTTGGGAGAAATGAATATTTTTTAATTTTCCCTGTTCTCGATTCAAGTCCAAAGCGGTCTTCGTGGAATTTTTTTTCAGCTCTTAAACGCGCAAATTCAGAAATATACGTTTTGCCAAAATCAGAAAATTTCATTCCAAAATCTTTCTCAAAAGTGGTGTTGATTATTTTTGTGTTTTGATTTATTAAGTAAATATGTTCCTTGTTGGTATCTATGCCTTGTTCCTTACTCAATAAAAATAGATCAACTTTTTTTAAATTTTCTTCTCTCGCTAATCGTTTTTGAATGGCGAAACTTTGTAAACGCATCTTCCCAATCAAATCGTTTTCATGTTGCCGAATGGAATGGTCATAGAATGCAATCAAATTTTTTGTTTCCTCTAGAATATTACTTCTATTCGTTTTTGTTTTAAGTTCTAATTGTTCAATATTGAAACGATAAAAAATTACAAATACAACTAACAATACGAATAATGCGGGAAGAAGTAGGTTTACCAATAATTGAGTTTGAATACTATTGAAACGATTTTTCATGTTAACACACTAAATATTGACTGAGTTGTAGAAGCAAGTTTGTTTGAATTTAATTTCAAGTGTATTTTTTACTTTGAGTTTGATAAATTCTAGTAGCTATTTTATTCTTTTAACGATGTAAATATACTAAATTTAATTTTTCAATAATTTAATCTATCCATTTTCAAGTGCTTGTATTCATTCACATTTCTAGTGAATTGAGAAGCGAGAACAAATTAGTTGATAAAAAGTTCGTTTTTTATTTGGAAAATATAAAATAGAGTACTAACTTTCTGATTCCAAACTAGTTTAGTTCGGTTGATTTTGAAACTCTACTTATTTTAATGCCTCGAAATATGAAAACGATTTTATTCATTTCTGCTTTTATACTTATTGGTTTAGATAGCTCTTTATTTGCTCAATCAGGAATTAGTTCAAATATAGACCCTCAAGCACCCCAATTAATCGTTACTGTTAGTCCGGAAATTGCTACTGAATATATTCAAATTAACGGAAATTTCAGTTCTGCCTTTTTAACTATTACAGACCAAGACGGCAATGTAGTTGAGTCGTGTTTAATTGGCGACGGAACAACAATCGATATAAAAAGATGGTATCCAGGTGTCTATATTTTGACGGTAGATGATGGTTCTTATTCCATTACTCAAAAAGTAGTTTATAAAACAATGTATTAATTGTTTTGCGTAAATAAATCTTTAAAATCCTTCTTGAGAAATCTTGAAGGATTTTTCATTTTACTTCGTTTCTTTACTATTTTTGGCTTATGTTACCTTCAAATGATAAATTACTGCTTTTTGGCCTCGAAACAGAACGACTTATTTTCAGAAAAGTTGAACCTTCAGATTTTGATGTTTGGCTAAAATTCTGTGAAGAAAAAGATGCTTTGAAGTATATTTTTTCAAAAGAAAACCAAGCGTTGAAAGCGCAAAAGAAATGCGAAATTTGGTTCGAAAAAGTTTTTCACCGCTATGAAAATAACTTGGGTGGAATGAACGCATTGATTGAAAAATCTACAGGACATTTAGTTGGACAATGTGGTTTGTTAATCCAAACAATTGACGAAGTGCAAGAGTTAGAAATTGGGTATTCACTTTTAGAAAATTTTAGAGGAAAAGGATTTGCTTTTGAAGCTGCTATCGCTTGTAAAATAGCCGCTCAAAAAGGGTTTTTCTCAAACAGTTTGATATCAGTAATTGTACCTGAAAATAATTCATCTATAAAAGTGGCTTTAAAAAACGGAATGCATTTAAGTAAATCTACCATTCAAAATGGCGATGAGGTGAATATATACCGAGTTCAAATTTGATCGATTTATTGATCTATACGCGGTAAATTTATTTTTTCTTTTACTACAAAACTCATTGGGAATTGGTTTTGGGCTTGCGATTTTATGTTTTCTGCTTCTAGTTGCGTTCTAAAATCGCCTACTTTCAAGAAATAGTTCGGAGCCGTGTATTCAACATACGTATCAACTTTTGGGAAAATAGACACAAATCGAGCGCGTTCTTCGTCCACTTTAGCTTTACTTTGATCGAAAGACAATTGAATTCTATATCCGTTTATTTGAGGCGTAACTGCTGGAGGAATAATTTGACTTTGATTTTTTACTAATCCATCAATTCGTGGGTCTTTTTCAATTGTAACTTGTGCTGTAGTATGTATGCTTTGAAATAGTATTATTCCGATTAAAATCAATTTCATTCTTTCAACTTTTATTTTCATCAAATGTAGTTTATTTTAATTTATTTTTTAGATTCTTAGAGTCAATTTTATTTTATTTTAAGATTTAATTTTTTCAAAATCATTTCATTACGTGCATAATGTAAAATTCCTAAAATTAATTCTTATTTAGAATCGTTTTAAATTAAAAATAATCGCTCATTATTTGTCAGAAAATTGTCAGCTAATAACACTTTACTGTTAACTTTGCGTGAGTAAAAAAATGAATTTTCATGGTTTTACTGGGGTTTAAAACAAATAAAATATCTAATAGTCAGATGTTTAGAAGTATAAAGCAATGGTGTATCAGTGCTCTCACAACAGTGTTTGTGTTCGGCGCATTTGATAGTTTTGCACAAGACAAGATTGATGGCGGCGCGCTATTCAAAGCTAAATGTGCTACATGTCACAATCCGCATAAAGACGGAACGGGTCCAAAACTGTTTGGCGTAAAGGCTAGATGGGAAGCTGGAGGAGCAAAGCCCGGGTCTATTTATACATGGGTTGCAAACTGGTCAGCTGCAGCTGCTTCAGATCCGTATGCTGCAAAAGTTTCTGCTTATAAAGCAACAGCAATGTCAAACTTTCCAGAGTTAGTTGGAAAGGTAAAAGAGATTGATGCTATTTTAGATTGGATAGATGCTCAGCCTGACCCTGCAACAGTAGCGGCAACGTCTGTAGCTGGTGGAGGAGCAGATGGTGCTGCAGCAACTGAAGAAGAAGAAGGCGGTCTTTCTTGGATCTGGATTGTTCTCGGAGTTGTTTTTGTAACGATCATTCTTTCAGTTGGAGGTGTTCGCCGTCAGCTAAAAGCAACTTCTAATCTTACAGCAGGAGAATCAGTAGACGATTCAAAATCATTCACTCAAGAGTTGAAATCTCTGGCGTGGAAATACAAGCGTTTAGTTGGAGTTGGTTCGCTAGTGGTCGTTTTCGCAGGTATTGTGATGTTCTTGTTGTCTTTGTATTCAATTGGTGTTGTAGAAGAATACCAACCGTCTCAACCGATAGCTTTTCCTCACTCAATTCACGCAGGTAAAAACGGTATTGATTGTAAATATTGTCACAACTCGGTTACTAAATCTAAATCTGCAGGTTTACCAACGGTGAATGTTTGTATGAATTGCCACAAACAAATTGAAGGAAACGATGAGTTGCAAAAGCAACAAATTTCTAAAATTTATGCTGCGGCAGGTTGGGATCCTGAAAAAGATGTGTATTCTGGAAAAACAAAAGAAATTATCTGGAACAAAGTGCATGTTTTACCTGATCACGTTTATTTTAATCACTCACAACACGTAGTTGTTGGTGCTGTAGATTGTAAGCAATGCCATGGCGACATGACAAAGCAAGAAGAAGCAGTAAAAGTTCAACCGATTACTGAATTGAACAAAATTGAAGGTAATATTCCATTGACAAAGAAAACAATGACAATGGGTTGGTGTATCGAATGTCATGGAGAAAAATCTATTGCAGATGGTTCGCTTGACACAAAGGGTGATGGGTATTATATGGAAATTCATAACCGTTTGTTGAAAGACAAGAAATTGTACCGCTCTTACTTAGAAGATAAAAAAGTAACTGTAAAAGAATTGGGTGGTTGGGAATGTGCTAAATGTCACTATTAATCAACCGATAACAGTAGTATAAAGAATATGGCTATGTCAAAAAAATATTGGAAAGGAATTGATGAATTGCAAGAAACCAAAGCATTCATTGAATCAAGAGATAATGAGTTTCTTCCGTCTACCTCAGTCGATGAGTTTTTGGGAGACGAAAAGTTAGCTGAAACGTCAACTGCTCGTCGTGATTTCTTGAAATTCTTAGGGTTTAGTGTTGCTGCAGCTACAGTCGCTGCATGTGAAGCGCCCGTAACTAAAGCGATTCCATACGTAATCAAACCGGAAAACATAACATTGGGTATGCCAACTTGGTATGCTTCAACTTATTATGATGGTTCATCGTATGCAAGTATTTTGGTGAAAACACGTGAAGGTCGACCTATTTATATTAAAGGTAACCGTGATCATGGTTTTACTAACGGTGCAACAAATCCGCAAATAATTGCTTCTGTTTTAGGGTTGTACGATTCTACTCGCTTAACAGGCGCTCAAAAAGCAGGTAATTCTGTAAGCTGGGATAGTTTAGATGGCGAGGTTAAGGCGAAATTAAAATCAATTGCCAAAAAAGGTGGTAAAATTGCTGTAGTTTCTCCAACAATTATTTCGATGGGTGTTGGAACAGCATTAGCTGAACTTTCAGCCTCATTGTATGGAGAAGTTGCATCTACTGATGTAATGGGTACTGCTTTTCACCCAAACTTTAATGTAATCAATTACGATGCAGTTTCTTATGCAGGCATGCGTGAGTCGAACTTAGCATCTTTTGGAATGCGAGCTATTCCAGACTATGATTTTACTGCAGCTAAAACAATTGTTTCAGTTGGAGCAGATTTCTTAGGAACTTGGCTTTTAGGTAATCAATTTGCTGCTCAATACGCAACAAGAAGAAATCCTGATGGCGAATGGATGTCTAAACACTTCCAATTCGAGTCAACAATGTCGGTTACAGGTTCTAACGCAGACGAGCGTGGACCAATCAAACCATCTGAGCAAGCAGCAGTTTTATCCTACCTATTAAAAGGGTTGGGTGTATACTCTGGTGTTTCGTCAAGTTTGAATAAAGAAGCTAAAGTTGTTGCGGACTTAGCGTTAGCTGCATTAAAAGGGTCAAAAGGAAAGTCAATTGTTGTGTCAGGTTCAAACAATACAGCAATTCAAATTCTCACAAATAAATTAAATGATGTTCTTGGCTCATACGGTAAAACGTTGAAGTTTGAGAATCAAATTATGTTGTTCCAATCAGAAGATGCTAAAATGGCAACTTTCGTGAAGGATGCTATTGCAGGAAAAGTAGATGGAGTTATTTTCTTGGGTGCAAATCCGGTTTACTCTCTTCCAAATGGAAAAGAATTAGCGGCTGCACTTTCTAAATTAGAAGTTTCGGTTTCCATTTCAACTCATGCAGATGAAACAGCATCTAAATGTGGGTACATTGCAGCTGCGCATCATGATTTAGAGTCTTGGAATGATTTCAACCCAAAAGCTGGTCATTACGGAATTGCTCAACCAACTATTCGACCTTTGCACAACACTGCTGATGCAATTGAATCATTAATGGTTTGGGCTGGTAAAGCAAAACGAGGTGGAAAAGATTCGCGTGTTGCTTATAAATTGATTGAAAATAATTGGAAGTTAAACGGATATGTTGGCGATGTTGCTAGTAAAATGGATTTTGCTACGTATTGGGGAACCAAAGTGCACGACACAGTAGATACAATGACAATGCCAGCTGTAACAGTTGCTTTTAATGCTGCTGCTATGAATGGACTTGCTGGTAAATTGCCAAAAACTTCAGGTACTGAGGTGGTTTTCTACCAAAAAATGGGTATTGGAAACGGATCTTTAGCTGCTAATCCATGGTTACAAGAGTTGCCAGATCCAATTACGAAAGTAACTTGGGACAATTACATTACCATGAATCCGGGAGAAATGGATAGAAATGGGTATGCCACAACTTTTGATCAAGAAAATGGTTTGAACATGGCCACTGTAAAAGTGAATGGTCAATTATTGACTTTGCCAGTTTACCCATCTCCAGGACAAGTTGCTGGAACATTAGGAATTGCTTTAGGTTATGGTCGTGGTGAAGGAAACGAAGAAATCGGAAACGCTGCATACCAAACTTTGCAATACGGTGGTTTTGATTTAGATGAAAAAGGAAACCGCAAACCAATCGGACAAAACGCTTATCGTTTAGTTGGAATGGAAAACGGAAATTTCTCTTACGAAGCTTCAGCTACTGTTACAAAAACAGCAGATATTCATGCAATCGCAGCTACGCAAATTCACCACACGGTGATGGGGCGTAATTCAATTGTTAAAGAAACAACATTAGATATTTATCAAAACGAAGAGCCTGGTGTTTACAATCACAAACATGTGTTACATACACATGAAGGTGAGAAACCAATCTCTGAGTTTGATTTATGGGATGCACATCCGGTAGAGCACATCGGTCACCGTTGGGGAATGTCAATTGACTTGTCTAACTGTATCGGTTGTGGTTCTTGTTTGATCGCATGTCAATCAGAAAATAACGTTCCTGTAGTAGGAAAAGACGAAATTAGAAGAGGTCGTGAAATGCACTGGTTACGTGTAGATCGTTACTTTGCATCTGACGTAGAAGCTGCTGCTGGAACAAGAAAAGATCATGGTTTGAGCAAAATGGATTTCTTCGCAGCTGCTGAAATAGCTTCGAATAATCCGAAAGTAGTTCACATGCCTTTGATGTGTCACCATTGTAATCACGCACCTTGTGAAACTGTTTGTCCGGTTGCTGCAACGACACACTCAAATGAAGGTTTAAACCAAATGACTTATAACCGTTGTATCGGTACACGTTACTGTGCAAATAATTGTCCATATAAAGTTCGTCGTTTCAATTGGTTCAACTATCCTTCTTACAAGAAGTTTACAGAAGTAAATCCAGCTCAAGACGATTTAGGTCGTATGGTATTGAATCCAGATGTTACAGTTCGTACACGTGGTGTAATGGAAAAATGTTCATTCTGCGTTCAACGTATTCAATCAGGTAAATTGGTAGCGAAGAAAGAAGGTCGACCGGTTCAAGACGGTGACGTTGTTACAGCTTGTCAGGATGCTTGTCCAACAAATGCAATCACGGTTGGTGACTGGAACGATGTGAATTCACAAATTCGTAAAGTATCTGGTGAAAAACGTGCTTACCAAGCTTTAGAAGAAGTGGGAGTTAAGCCAAATGTTTGGTACCAAGTTAAAGTTCGAAATGAGAAAAACGAGGAGTTGAATAAACTTGTTGCTGTTCATCATGCGGAAGAAGAAGCCCTTGAAAAGGCGGAAAAGAAAGAAGGTAAAAAGAATCATCATTAATTGCTAAAAATAAAGTCTAATGCAAAAGGAAGCTGCAATTCGTGAACCCCTCATATTAGGTCACAAAACGTATCACCAAATTACCGAGGATGTTTGCAAGCCAATTGAAGACAAAGCACCACGTATGTGGTACATTTTGTTTGGTATCGCTTTAGTAATCGGTTTATACGGAGTAGGATGTATTTTCTACTTGTTAGGAACTGGTATCGGAGTTTGGGGTCTAAACAAAACCATTGGTTGGGCATGGGATATCACTAACTTTGTTTGGTGGGTAGGTATCGGTCATGCTGGAACCTTAATTTCTGCCGTGTTATTGTTATTCCGTCAAAAATGGCGTATGGCAATTAACCGTTCAGCAGAAGCAATGACAATTTTCGCCGTTTTTATGGCAGGTTTGTTTCCGTTAATTCACATGGGTCGTTTATGGGTTGGTTATTGGACACTTCCATTGCCAAATCACTTCGGTTCTTTGTGGGTAAACTTTAACTCTCCGTTGTTGTGGGATGTATTTGCAATTTCGACTTATTTATCAGTTTCATTGGTGTTCTGGTATATTGGATTAATTCCAGATTTTGCAACAATTCGCGACCGAGTTAAAAAGCCAATTCCGAAGAAAATGTACTCTATTCTATCTTTCGGATGGTCTGGTCGTGCCAAACATTGGAATCGTTTTGAATTGGTTTCGCTTGTGTTAGCAGGTGTTGCTACTCCATTAGTATTCTCGGTTCACTCAATTGTATCTTTTGACTTTGCTACTTCCGTAATTCCAGGTTGGCATACTACAATCTTCCCTCCATATTTCGTTGCGGGAGCAGTATTCTCCGGTTTTGCGATGGTTCAAACGCTATTATTAGTAATGCGAAAGGCCATGAAGCTCGAAGCATACATACATACAAGGCATGTTGAATACATGAACATTGTAATTATGGTAACGGGGTCAATTGTTGGAACTGCATACATCACCGAGTTATTTATTTCTTGGTATTCAGGTGTAGAATATGAAGCATATGCGTTTATTAACCGTGCTACTGGGCCATATTGGTGGGCATATTGGTCAATGATGACATGTAACGTTATCTCTCCACAATTAATGTGGTTCCGTAAATTACGTCGCTCATTAATGTTTACATTCTTTATTTCAATTATCGTTAACATAGGAATGTGGTTCGAACGTTACGTAATTATCGTTACTTCTATTCACCGAGATTATATTCCAGCTGCTTGGTCTATGCATTACCCAAGTCATATAGATTTAGGTGTTTATGTAGGAACCATCGGATTGTTCTTTGTGTTCTTCTTATTGTTTGCGCGTTTCTTCCCAGTATTGGCATTAAACGAATTGAAAACAATTTTGAAATCTTCTGGAGAGTCGTATAAAAACGATGCACCTGAAACAGTTCACCCATATTTTGCTAAAAACGGTCATTCAAACGACCATAATCATTAATAGACATGGCAGAGAAAGTAATTTATGCAATGTATGACGACGACGATGTGCTAAAAGATGGCGCAAGGAAGTTGGTCGCAAAAGGAGTTAAAGTAGCCGAAGTGTTTTCACCATTTCCAATTCACGGTATTGATCCGATAATTGGAATAAAGCAAACACGTTTAGGTATCATGGCTTTTATTTACGGTATCACTGGTACACTTTTAGCAACTGTTGGAATGCGTTATTTCATGATTGTTGATTGGCCAATGAATATTGGAGGTAAACCAAGTTTTACTTATTTAGACAACGTGCTAGCGTTTATTCCAATTACATTTGAGTTCACTGTTTTGTGTGCTGCTCACGGAATGGCAATAACTTATTTGTTATTAAATAGAACATTACCAGGAATGCCTGCTTCAAATCCTGATCCGCGCACAACAGACGATAAGTTTGTAATGGAGTTGCGTTTATCCGACAATCACCAATATTCTTCTGAAGAATTGTTAGCGATGTTGAATGAAACAGGTGTGATTGAAATAGATCAAAAAGAATTAGCTAAATAACTGCAGAAGATCCGACAGCAAAAGAGAAAAAGATGAAAGGGAAATTCAACATATTTGCACAGTTTTCAATAGTAGCGTTACTTGCAGTAGCGTGTACTTCTGATCCAGACAGTGCAGGTCTAGAGTACATGCCAGACATGTACCGTTCACCAGCAATTGAACCATATGTAGATTATGGTGAAGTGCGAGGGAGAATTAACAACGACTTAAAAATGCGTCGTTCAGCATTGATTCCACCACGTTTTGCAATTCCATACGTAGGAACAGATTCTGCAACTATTGCATTAATACTTCCATACCACCGATTGCCAAGCAAAGTGATGGGGCAGAGCCATGGTTTGTTTCACTACGATTTGTCGACAAACAGCGATTTAGATTTTGAATACAAAGCATCTGGAGCTGACATCAATCCTATAAAATTATCTTCGAAAGATTTTTCAGATAAATTATTTGTTGAAGCAAAAGCATTGTATACCTCAAATTGTGCGCATTGTCACGGTGAAAAGGGTGATGGAAACGGACCAATGGTTGTTTCTGGAGCTTATTCAGGTGCGGCTGTACTATCTGGTTTAGCTATTCCCGAGGGAACTATGTTTTACTCGATTTATTATGGAAAAGGTATGATGGGTGCTCACGGTTCTACTTTGAACAAAAAGGAGATTTGGACGTTAGTACATTATATAAAGCGTTTCCAAAACAAAGATTACGGAATGTTTGGCGAGAATGGTCAGCCAATAGCAGTTCCAACATCAGATACATTATAATATAAACTACAAAAAGATACAAAAATGGAATACGTAGTTTCATCAAAAGCTAAAAAGGTTACAGTTGTTTTATTGGCAATTGGAATCGTGTTCACTTTGCTGGGCGTTATGTTCGCAATGAATGATCACCATGTTAATTTTCAAACACGTTTATTAGGAAATCTCTTAGTAAACAGTTTCTTCTTCTTTTCAATTGGTTTAGGAGCCTTGTTTTTCTTAACCTTGCAATATGCAACTGAAACAGGTTGGTATGCATCCGTGAAAAGAGTGTTCGAAGCAGTTTCTGGATTCTTACCTTATGGAATAGGTTTGTTGTTGGTCGTTTTACTTACGATAACATTTACAGATGGAGGTGGACTTTACATTTGGATGGATTCCTCAGAAGTTGCGAAAGATAAAATGTTGCAAGCAAAAGATTTCTATTTGAATAAAGGCTTCTTTTGGATTAGAACACTTGTTTATTTAGGTGTTTATTTAATCTTCTGGAACGGTTTTAGAAAGCGATCTTTACAAGAAGACATTGAAGGTGGATCA
>JANNWW010000123.1:0-21567 GCA_031409255.1 Crocinitomicaceae bacterium | reverse complement strand
ATGGCACAAACGTTCAATAGATGCGCGCAAACGCGACATTAAAGTAAACGTAAGTTTTGAAATTTTTGAAAAAGGTAAAACACCTGTTTTTGACGCTGAATTTTCTCCCCAAAATGTTTCTGATAAACAAAGTGTTCACATAATTGGATCAGGTCCGGCTGGATTATATGCAGCGCTTCGTTGCTTAGAATTAGGATTGAAACCGATAGTTTTTGAACGAGGTAAAGCTGTTCGAGAGCGAAGAAGAGATTTAGCGGCACTAAACAAAGAACAAATTGTAAACCCCGAATCTAACTATTGTTTTGGCGAAGGAGGTGCTGGAACGTATTCAGACGGAAAGCTATATACACGCTCAAAAAAACGCGGCGACGTGATGAAAGCATTGAAATGGTTTGTTCATTTTGGTGCAACAGACGACATTTTAGTAGAAGCGCATCCGCATATCGGAACAAATAAATTGCCTCAACTCATTGTTGCAATGCGAGAGTGTATTATTGAATATGGCGGTGAAGTGCATTTTGATTCAAAATTAACAGATTTGAATATCGAAAAGAATCAATTAACTGAAATTGAAATTAACGGAACTCAAAAACACACAGTTAATGCACTTATTCTAGCAACCGGACATTCAGCTCGAGATATTTTTCATTTATTACACAAACACAACGTAAAAATTGAAGCCAAAGCATTTGCACTTGGTGTTCGTGTTGAACATTCGCAAGAATTAATAGATAAAATTCAATACTCTGGTCGCTTAAACGATGCCTTTTTACCACCAGCTACTTATTCACTTGTAGCTCAAGTGGAAGACAAAGGGGTTTACTCTTTTTGTATGTGTCCGGGTGGAATTATTGCTCCGTGTGCAACAGCTGACGGTGAGGTAGTTACAAATGGTTGGTCGCCTTCAAAACGCAATAACCCAACTTCAAATGCAGGAATAGTTGTAACCGTAGAGCCAGAAGAATTGCCAAATTATTCGGCTAATAATCCATTGGTTTGTTTAGAGTTTCAACAAGAAGTGGAACATAATTGTTGGATTGTTGCTGGTAAACAACAAAAAGTGCCTGCGCAACGTTTGAAAGATTTTATAGAAGGTAAAAAGTCTGTCGATTTTCCGAGAACATCTTATCAGCCCGGTTTAACGAGTGTTGATTTAAATAGCGTGCTGCCCAAGTTTATTACCAACAGATTGCAAAAAGCTTTCATAGAATTTGATAAAAAAATGCGTGGTTTTGTTACGAATGACGCTGTTTTACACGCACCTGAGTCTAGAACATCTAGTCCGGTTTCTGTTCCGCGCGATTTCGAAACCTGTCAAAGTATTTCAACCAAAGGTTTGTTTCCGTGTGGCGAAGGCGCTGGTTACGCTGGGGGAATTATTTCTGCTGCAATAGACGGAATGAAATGTGCAGATGCAGTTTTGAAAAGCTTTCAGTCTAAATAAATTCATTGAAATATAAGTCAAAACTAGTTTTCTTGACTAAATCTTAAATGTTTAGTTCTTTATTTGAACCTAAATTTCATCGTTTTGCTAGTTGACTTTTGAATTACTTCAAGCATATTTCAGCTAAAAGAATTGCAGTTGCAGTGCTCACATTCAAAGATTCAGCTTCACCAATTCGTGGAATCGTGATTTTGTGTTGAATTAAATGTTCAATTTCAGGCCGAATTCCTTTTCCTTCGTTGCCCATAACAAGCAATAATGGATTCGGATAACTTGTTTTCTTGTAATTTTCTCCATCAAGCAAGGCACCAAAAACAGGAAGTTTTGTTTTTGAAAGAAAAGTGAAAACATCTGTATATTGAACCGATACACGGAATATTGCTCCCATAGAAGCTTGAATAACTTTTGAATTATAACAATCAACAGTGTCGCTTGAACAAATAATTTGTTGAATGCCAAACCAATCAGCTAATCGCAGAATTGTTCCCAAATTTCCGGGATCCTGAACTCCATCTAACACAATTGAACTGCAATTTTGATCCAATTTACTATTCAAACATTCAAAAACAGCAACAAATTTATTTGGAGTGCGCAACTCTGAGATAGATTCGAGCTCTTTTTGGTTTACCGTTCGAACTATTTCATGGAATTTTAATGGAAGTAGTTGAACTTCGCTTTCCAAAGAAACTAATTCTACCAATTTTAACTTGTCGGAATCCAATCCTTCTAAAACACTTTTCTCTCCCTCAACAACAAAAAGGTTTGCTTCCGAGCGGTGTTTTTTCTGCTGAAGAGAACGAATCCATTTCTGTCGTTCTTTTGATAATTTTTCCATGCTAGGGTTCAAATTTAGTGCTTTTCGTTAACTATTGATTGATCAGAATAAGGTTTGACTTGAAATGTTGGTATGATTTATTAAATTTGTCATTCAAATGAATCAGTTTAAACATACATTTCGCTCTAAAATATCTTTTTTTACAATTGGAATAATCATTTTGTTTCAATTCTTATCGTCATGCAATATTGTTAGACATGTTCCTGAAGGAAAAATGTTGTTAAAGAAAAACGAATTAACAGTAGAACCTGAAGGGAATGTAGATGAGACACAGTTAACAGAAATTATTAAACAACAACCGAATATTAAATTTGCGAATTTCTGGCGTTTGCGTTTACGTGTTTTCAATATGGTACGCGAATCGAAAGCTCAAAAAAGTCATCAAAAAAGATTTAGAAAAAAAGTTTACAAAAAGAATCAAAAAATTACCGCCAAAGAAAAGCAAATTAATGATAAGCGAATTAAAAACGCACAAAAAAAAGCCGATAAAGACAAAACACCTAAAGCAACTGCAAAAAGAAATAAAAAAAATGCACGTAGAACGGATAAAATTGAGCGCCGATTTTTGAAAAAATGGGCAAAAGATTCTATTCCCGAAATCGGAACACCACCCGAAAAAGATTCAATTAGCAAGCTAAATTTACGTTCCAAAGCACTCATCAAACAGCGCAAAGCATATAAATTAGAACGCAGAATTATTCGTCCGAAAACAACCTATATTCAAAAATCTTTGGCTTACAAGTTAAGAGACTCTGTTAATATTGGTCTTAGTTTTAGAGAACGTCTCAAATATAAATTTGGTGAAGCGCCTGTAATTATTGACACTGCTAAATTGGACGGAACCCTTGTGGAGTTAAAAAAATACATGACTTCTAAAGGTTACTTCGATGCTACAGTAATTGGAACCGTAATTCCTTATCTTAAAAAGAGAAGAGGTGAAGTTTCGTCTAAAAAAAAGGGTTACATAGATTACCGAATTCAAACGGGTGCACGAAGATATTTTGATACCGTTTTGTTTGTTAATGAAACAAACGGACCTCAAGGAGATTACATGAAATATCTGCGAAAAATAGAAGACAAAGCAGGGTTGAATGCTATGTTTTATGGTTCAATAAAGGACAAAAAAACAGTCAATATTCCGTTCGACGCAGATGCACTTAATCAACACCGTTTTCTGGCTGCTAAATACCTGAGAGACAAATCCTATTATGGCTTTACAGAGAATAACATCTCCTATGTTGTCGATTCTACAAATAGAAAACCGGGTGATTTTGGCATGAAATTGACCATAAAATTATTGAAACGTCAAGTTATAAAAGGAGGTCAGAAAGATCCCATTTTGGTAGATCACATTTCTGCACAAGTTGTTGGCGTTCACTTTATAATCGCAGATACCTCAATGTATGTTGGTAATTTTTACGATTCTCTTCAGCAATCAACGGGTTACCCAGACAAAGAAATGTATAAAGCACTTTACCAAGATAAATTTTTAATAACCCAAGACACGCTTTCGTTTACTTGGTTAATAGATAAAGTGCAAAATAGTGTTGCTTCAGAAAAAGAAGGTAAGATCATGTTTTTTAAAAGTACTATTCACAACTCTCTTTTCGGAAAACCAAAAGACAGTATCAACTTCGACCCCTTTCGACAAGCAGATTTTTATTACAATGGAGATCTTTTCGTTCGACCAGAATTATTAGAGGCACAAAATTATTTAGAGAAAACAAACACCTACAAAGAATATTATCTAGATCGTTCTTACACGCGTTTAACTCAATTGAATTTGTTTAGTGTAATTAAACCCGTTATAAAGGAAACATATCCGGGCAGCGGGAAATTAATTGTCAATTATTTCTTAGTTCCAAGTGTTCGTCAAGGTTTTTCATTTGAACCTAAAGCAACCAACTCCTCTGGTTTTCTTGGTGTAAGCGCATCTATTAGTTATTTCAATAAAAATGTATTCAAAGCTTCTTCGCGCATTACAACTTTCCATACAGATGGAACAAGTTCCTTGGCAAAAAGGAAGTTTAGGTCCGGAACAAGTTTTACGTTTTCATTTAGTGGAGGTTTAGAATCTAATCCCATCGTTTTCGACGAAAGTACAACTGGAAATGTAGCTGGAAACACAAGTTCCTTAAATACAATAGAAGCAGGTCCGTCGATAAAATTCGAAATACCTGGGTTGTTCCCAGTTCGTTTTACAGCTTTAAAAAATAAACGTCAACGACCTAAAACAATAATTTCTGCCGGTTATAATTTTCAAAAACGACCCGAGTTTTCTCGCCAAGTTGCCCAATTTAACTTCGGCTACAAGTTTGCAATCGGAAACGGTAAAACGCAAAATATTACCTGTGGATTTCCCGGAATTAGTACACTTAAATTTGTAAACATTCAAAAAACAGATGATTTTTCCAATAGAATAAACGCAACCGGAAATCTATTTCTTCGAAACCAATACAGTGACCAATTTATTTGGGAAGGATTTAGAGCGAGCTATGAATTTGATAATTTAGAGAAAGATCCTAAAATAATTCGTATTCGAAATTACAGAACAATTGCCTCTCTTGGTTTTATTTCTGCTGGTGGAATTGCTGAATTAATCTCAAATATTGACCCGAAAGTTGATCAATTTGATCATCCAACCTTGTTGGGAATTCCATTCTCACGTTTTTATAGCTTTGATTCAAAATGGATTACCACTTTCTCGGTCTTAAAAAAATCTACAATTGCATTTAAGGTTTTGGGAAGTTTGGGTTTACCAAATAAGAAAAATTCGGCAGCAATGCCCTACGATTATTCATTCTTTGGTGGTGGAGCCAACGACAACCGCGGATGGATTGCCCGTTCTCTCGGTCCGGGTTCATACAACTCACTCCTCGATTCGAACGCGATTCAAAACCAAATTGCAGACATTCGTTTGGCAAGTTCCTTAGAAATTCGTTTAGGTCAAGGTTTTATTAACCATGCTTTTTTTGTTGATGCAGGAAATATTTGGACAAAAAACGAAGATCCAGCAAGACCAGGAGCCAAGTTCTCAGCTAATTGGTGGAAAGAAATTGGACTAACCGTTGGTTATGGTTTGCGCGTAGATTTGAGTTTCTTTATTATTCGTTTAGATATTGGAATTCCAATTTATAAACCTTCCTTTTTTGAAGGGGAAAGATGGATTTTTACTCCAAAAAATCAACTTGATAATCTTATTCCTTTAAACGAAAGACCAAATGTATGGCATGCACCTCAAATTCAATTCGGAATTGGTTTACCATTCTAACTATTAGGAGTAGTTTTTCACTTGTTGTTTTCGTTTTAATCACTAATTTTGTATTTCAAAACAATGCACATGACACATTCAATAAAATCAGGAGTTGCTACTGGCGATGAAGTACAACAAATCTTTTCTTGGGCGAAACAAAAAGGATTTGCATTGCCAGCAATAAACGTAACCAGCTCTTCAACAGTAAATGGAGTTATGGAAACCGCTGCAAAACTTAATGCACCCGTAATTATTCAGTTTTCGAATGGTGGAGCATCTTATTTTGCAGGCAAAGGTTTATCGAATGTAGCTGAAAAATCGGCAATTTTAGGCGGAATAGCAGGGGCGAAACACATTCATACACTTGCCGAAGCATACGGAGTAACAGTTATATTACATACAGATCACTGCGCGAAAAAATTATTGCCTTGGATTGATGGTTTGTTAACTGCTTCGGAAGAACATTTTAAACAAACCGGAAAACCCTTGTATTCTTCTCACATGATTGACCTCTCTGAAGAACCAATTGAAGAAAATATTGAATTGTGTAAAGCATATCTTGCTCGTATGAGTAAAATTGGAATGACACTAGAAATTGAATTGGGAATAACTGGCGGGGAAGAAGATGGAGTTGACAATTCAGACGTAGATTCCTCTAAATTATATACTCAACCAGACGAAGTTGCATACGCATACGAGGAATTGATGAAAATTAGTCCACGCTTTACAATTGCAGCAGCTTTTGGAAACGTTCACGGAGTTTACAAACCAGGAAATGTGAAATTAACTCCTAAAATTTTGAAGAATTCGCAAGAATATGTTCAAAATAAATTCAAAACAACTCCAAATCCGATAGACTTTGTCTTTCATGGCGGTTCGGGTTCAACAGTAGAAGAAATTCGCGAAGCAATTGGTTACGGAGTAATAAAAATGAATATCGATACAGATTTGCAGTTTGCTTTCACGGAAGGTGTGCGCAATTATGTTGATTCAAATTTAGATTATTTGAAAACTCAAATTGGAAACCCAGAAGGAGACGATATTCCCAATAAAAAATATTACGATCCAAGAAAATGGATGCGTGAAGGAGAGTTAACATTCAATAAACGTTTAGAACAAGCTTTTGCTGACTTGAATAACGTGAATACTTTATAATTTTAATACATAAAAAGAGATGAGTTGGTTTAACCGTTCAAAAGAAGGAATTACAACTTCAACGAAAGATAAAAAAGAAACACCAGAAGGTATTTGGAGCAAATGTTCGCGTTGTAAAACTTTATTTACTGCTGAAGATTTATCCCGAAATTCTTGGGTGTGCGACCGATGTTCTAACCACGAAAGAATTGGTTCAGAAGAATATTTCCACGTGCTATTTGATGAAGGGAAATATGAAGAAATAAATGAAAACGTTACTTCAGGCGATCCGCTAAACTTTGAAGACACAAAGAAATATACATATCGAATTAAGTCAACTCAAAAAAACACAGGTTTATCTGATGCGATTCGAACTGCAATTGGAAAAACCGAAGGTCAGACTTTTGTTGTTGCAGCAATGGACTTCTCTTTTATTGGGGGTTCAATGGGATCAGTAATGGGCGAAAAAATTGCACGTGCAATAGATAAAGCAATTGAACTAAAAGCACCGTTTATGATTATTTCAAAATCTGGTGGAGCCCGAATGATGGAAGCTGGTTTTTCTTTGATGCAAATGGCCAAAGTGTCAGGAAAATTAGGTCAACTTGCAGAAAACAAATTACCTTATATTTCTTTCCTGACAGATCCAACAACTGGTGGTGTAACTGCTTCATTTGCTATGTTAGGCGATATAAACATTGCTGAACCTGAAGCTTTAATCGCTTTTGCAGGTCCGCGTGTTGTGAAAGAAACAATCGGAAGAGATTTACCGGAAGGTTTCCAAACATCAGAATTCGTTTTAGAGCACGGATTTTTAGATTATATTGTTAATAGAACAGATTTGAAAAAAACCGTTGCACACTCGCTGCGCTTGTTCATGAATTAAATTATTTTAAGTAGTATTTGGAAAGTCTAGTGTTTTTGTGCTAGACTTTTATTCTTCTTGATAATCAAATATTTAGCATTTTCAGGTGTTAAATCGCGTTCTCTGATTCATTTATGTGCAAATTGTGAATATTCATCGAAACACAAAAAATATACATTTATATGTAGCCTATTTTCATTGAAAAGAATTGAATTGATTGATGTTTCTAACTTCGTAAAAATAAAATCTAAATATTAAGTTGAAACAAATTAGTGCCATATTTCTACTACTCTTATTTTCTCAAACAAACTTGTTTGCGAAAATAAATATCAATCAGTTGAACGCTTCTGGCGAACGTGTTGGTTTTTGGGTTTTAGACGAGCAAAATAATCCGGTCTCTTCCAAAAATGAAAATAAATCTAAAGAAGGGTATTATTTTAATGGAAGAAAAGAAGGAGTTTGGATTTTATTTCACAAAAACACCTCTTCTCCTCGTGTAATTGGAGAGTTTTCAGATAATCGTCCGAAAGGTATTTTCTTTCGTTTTGATTTGAATGGCGATATGATTCAAGCTGGTGCAACACGAAAAGATTTACTTTTTCAACCGATGATAATAGCTACAACTGCTGCTTTTGATTGTAAGATAAATTTCAAGAACAAAGAAATGGTTGCAGGGCAAGTTTTCTTTCATAAAAGTAAATGGTTCACAAATCGGAATTCATTTCAGTTTTGGGAAGAAAGAGAATTTAATTCTACTAAATCGAAAGATGCAAAAATAGATTTCTCTTGGTTAAACACCAATTATGGGAAGATTGAAAGTGCCTTCGTTGCTTCCCGAAAATTAAGTGCTAAAAAAGAAGTCACAGAAGAAGAAGTTATTGTTGGAAACGGACCAGTTGTGAAATCTCCTAAAATGTTGAATGGTGGTGTGTTTCACCCAAATGGTTGGAATAAAGTATACAATTTTCAAGACGAAATTTGGATTGATGGGAAGTTCAAAAATGCACAATTGTGGGACGGGAAAGAATTTATCTATGACACAGACGGAGTTTTAATGAAAGTGAAGGTTTTCAAAAACGGAAAATTCATCTCTAACGGAATGTTATAAAATTATTTCGAAACTAGTGAAATCTCGATTTATTGGGATTTTTTTTCACCTCATTTATTAAGCGAATTAAAAAAACTATCACCGCTTATTTGTTTTTTATAATAAATCACTATCTTTGCATCGTTATTCTAAAAGTTAGTTTAACTACATAACAATCATTCAAGCAATATTAGCATGTATTATTTAGACATAGAAAAAAAGAAAGAGATTTTTTCTAAACACGGAGGTTCTGAGGTAAACACAGGATCAACAGAAGGGCAAGTAGCATTATTTACTTACCGAATTTCTCACTTAACGGGGCATTTGAAAAATAATCGCAAAGATTATGCAACGCAACGTTCACTTCAATTATTAGTTGGTAAGCGTCGTAGCTTATTAGATTATTTGAAACGTAAAGACATTGAGAAATATCGTGCTTTAGTTAAAGAATTAGGTTTACGTCGTTAATTATTTTGCTTAGGCAAAAACGAAATAAATGTATAAAAGGGGGGGCTTTTCGGATTATTCCGTAGTCCCTTTTTTTTGTTTAAACTCAACTTCAACTAAGCTCATTTTTTGAAGTTTTGAGAAAAAAATGATACAGAATGAACAGAGACTTTGTCAAGTATAATTAGTAAATAATAAATATGAATATAGGAATCAAAAAAACCATCGTTACCGGAGGGAAAGAAATTTCCATCGAAACTGGTAAGTTAGCGAAACAATCCGATGGTTCCGTGGTGTTACGCATGGGAGACACAATGCTCCTTGCGACAGTAGTTGCCGCACCCGAAGCAAAAGCAGGAGTGGACTTTCTTCCACTTACAGTAGATTACCGTGAAAAGTATTCTGCTGCAGGTCGTTTTCCAGGCGGATTCTTCCGTAGAGAAGCACGTCCTTCAGAAACAGAAATTTTAGTAATGCGTTTGGTAGACCGCGCTTTGCGTCCATTATTCCCTGATGATTATCATGCGGAAGTGCAATTGATGATTCAATTGTTGTCTTACGATGGAATCAACAACCCCGACACTTTATGTGGCTTAGCAGCATCTGCAGCAATTGCAGTTTCTGATATTCCTTTCAACGGACCAATGTCTGAAGTGCGTGTAGGTCGTGTAAATGGTGAATGGATCGTTAATCCAACGATGGAAGAAATGAAATCGGCAGATATCGATATGATGGTTGCTGGTACAATGAAAGACGTGAACATGATAGAAGGAGAATTCCAAGAAATCTCTGAACTAGAAATGGTTGAAGCAATCAAAATTGCACACGCTGCTATTATTGAGCAATGTAAATTCCAATTGGAATTAGCGAAGGAGGTTCCTGCAGCTAATCCAAAAAGAGTTTATTCGCATGAAACACATAACGAAGAGGTTAAAGCGAAAGTATACGAATTAGCAATGGACAAATGTAAAGACGTTGCACGTATGGGCTTAGCAAATAAAGCAAAACGTACTGAATTATTCGATGAAATTAAATCTGCAGTTAAAGCAAATTATTCGGACGAAGAATTAGTAGAATATAGCGGATTTATTTCAACTTATTTCTCTGAAGTAAAGAAAAAAGCAGTTCGTTGGGTAATGTTGAACGAAAGAAAAAGACTTGACGGTCGCCAGTTCGACGAAATTCGTCCAATTTGGGCTGAAGTAAATTACTTGCCAATCGTTCACGGTTCAGCAGTATTTACTCGTGGTGAAACACAATCATTGACGACCTTAACTTTAGGTGGAAAAATGGACGAACAGTTAATTGATGGAGTAACTTTCCACGGAACTGAAAAATTCCTTTTACACTATAATTTCCCTCCATTCTCAACAGGTGAAGCAAAACCACTACGTGGAACTTCTCGTCGCGAAATTGGTCACGGAAACTTGGCATTACGTGCCTTGAAACCAGTTTTACCGGCAGACAATGCTTACACAATTCGTTTAGTTTCAGATATTTTAGAATCAAATGGTTCGTCTTCAATGGCAACTGTTTGTGCAGGAACTTTGGCGCTTATGGACGGTGGTGTGCAAATTAAAGCACCAGTTTCTGGTATTGCAATGGGCTTAGTTACTGACGACGGTAAATTTGCAGTTCTTTCAGATATCTTAGGTGACGAAGATCACTTGGGCGACATGGACTTTAAAGTTACTGGAACTGCAAAAGGAATCACAGCTTGCCAAATGGACATTAAAGTAGACGGTTTACCATACGAAGTATTGATTCAAGCATTGGAGCAAGCACGTGGCGGTCGTTTACATATCTTGAACAAAATCATTGAAACAATTGCTGTTCCAAATCCAGATTTCAAACCACAAACACCTCGTATTGAAGCATTCAACGTGCCTAACGATATGATTGGAGCGATTATCGGACCTGGAGGAAAAATTATTCAAGGAATTCAAAAAGATACGAATACAGTTATTACAATTGAAGAATTGCCAACTGGTGAAGGTCGTGTGCAAATTATGTCGAACAATGCAGACGACATGAGCGCGGCAAATTCACGTTTACGTTCAATTGCTTTCCCTCCAACTGTTGACGAAGGTGCAACTTATACTGGGAAAATCAAAGCAATCAAAGAATTCGGTTGTTTCGTAGAAATTCTTCCTGGAACAGACGGATTGATTCACATTTCTGAGTTCGCACACGAAAAAGTTGCGAAAATGGAAGATGTATGTAAAGAAGGCGATGTAGTTACATTCAAAGTAGTTGGAAAAGATCCAAAAACAAAAAAATGGAAATTGTCTCGTAAAGTTTTATTGGAAAAACCAGCTGCGGTTGAAGCTCCGAAAACTGAAGCATAATTTTAAAAGAATAATTGAAGGTCAACAGAAATGTTGGCCTTTTTTGATTCCCAAAATATTTTAATTACCTTCATGCCATGCAAGATAAAATGACTTTTCAATTTGTGAGCGAACCTCAAGATGTTAATTTTGGAGGAAAAGTTCACGGTGGTGCTGTGATGAAATGGATAGATCAGGCTGCGTATGCCTGCGCCTGCTCTTGGTCGGAGGGTTATTGCGTGACCGTTTACGTGGGCGGAATTCGGTTCTACAAACCAATTCAAATAGGTAACTTAGTTAAAATTCAATCAAGGGTCATTTATACAGGAAAATCAAGTATTCACATTGCTGTAGATGTTTTTTCACGTAAAATTACAGGTGAAAAATTCGAGAAAACAACGCATTGTGTAATCGTTTTTGTGTCTGTAGACGAAGAAGGAAAACCAAAAGAAACCAAACAATGGATTCCAGACACAGAACGCGAAAAGAATTTGGAACAATACGCCACTCGTTTAATGGGACTTCGCAAAGATATTGAAGAGGAAATGGCACCTTTTCTGAAAGAATACCTATGAGCGCATAAATAATTGAGTGAAAACAGCTAAATTTGCGCATGAAAAAATTGCTTTTACTTTGTTTATTGATTAGTTTTCAATCTGTTGCTCAAGAAGAAATTCAAGAATGGTGGTTCACACGTAATGGTCAAAAACGCAGCTGTCAACTAGCAAAAAGAAATGGTTTACGTGATACTTTAGTTCAAATTTCTACAGGATCACTCTACTTGTGGTCTCCAAAAAAATACGACTCCTCTAAACCAAATCTTATACTCATTCACGGAATGGGAATTAATGGAATTAGTCAATGGCAAAAACAAATTGAATCATTTTCAGGTTTCAATTTGTTTATCCCAGACCTGATGGGATACGCTGAAAGTAAGGCTATAAATTTGGAATATTCACCCGAATTTCAGGTGAAAGCTATTCATGAAGCTGTTCGAAAATTGGGAGTAAAAGGCAAGTTAAATGTTGCTGGGTTTTCATATGGCGGACTGGTTACAGCAACTTTTCACCAATTATTTGAAAATGAAGTAAATAAAATTGCTATTTGTGATGGGCCTGTAAAATATTTCACGCCTCAGGTTGCTGATAGCATTGTTATTGCTCGAAAAATATCTCATTTTGAGAAATTAATTTCGCCCAAAACTGAGCACGAAGTTGAGCAGTTCTTTGATGCAATTTATTCAGGTAAATCTCCGAAACGCACCAAAAAAATTGAGCAAAATATGGTGAAATATATTTTCCAAGTAAATGCAGAAACGAAACGCAAACAGATGGATTATTTATCTGAAAACTCTGCGAAATATCTTACAATTGATTACCATTTCAATAGTTCTTCTGTTTTATTTCTATGGGGAGACGAAGATGGTGCAATTCCGTGTAGTGTTGGCCAAAAATTGAAAGCAGAATACACTGCAGCAAATCTATATTTAGTGAAAGGTGCGAAACACGACGCACATTTGATGTTCACAAAAGAATTCAACGCAACTTTGTTAAAACACTTCAAGTAATTTTATAAGTAGAATTTAGTTACACTTATTACCGAAATATAACCGTTCATTGATTTTTTCTAGCACTTTATTAACTGTTTCGTAGAACTAATTCAATTTTACTTACTTTAGTAATTCAAAATTGAAAAAAAATGGGATTGTTTGATAAAATAAGAGGTGAATTTGTTGATATAATTGACTGGGTTGATAATACTAATGACACAATTGTATGGAAATTTCCACGTTTCCAAGACGAAATCAAAAATGGTGCAAAATTAACAGTTCGCGAAACGCAAATGGCTATTTTAATGAACGAAGGTAAAATTGCCGACGTTTTTGAACCCGGAATGCACACGCTAACTACGCAAAATTTACCTATTTTATCTACACTTCGAGGATGGAAATATGGTTTTGATAGTCCGTTTAAAGTGGATATATTTTTTGTTAGTACAAAACAATTCATCGATCAGAAATGGGGAACAAAAAATGCAATCACTGTTACAGATCCACGTTTTGGATTCATAGAATTACGTGCATTCGGAAATTTCGCCTATAAAATTAGTGATGGAGGAAAATTCATCAAGGAAATTGCAGGAACTCAAATGGTTTACAAAGCCGATGAAATAGAAGAGCAATTGAAAACGATGATAGTCTCGAAGTTTACTGATGCAATTGGCGAAGGAAATATTCCAATCGAAAAGTTTGCTGCAAACATGGACGAATTGTCTAAATTGGGGCAAGAAAAACTAAATGAAGATTTTCAAGAATATGGAATTCAAATCACTAAATTCTTAGTTGAAAATGTGAGCATGCCTGAAGAATTGAAGAAAGAAATTTTCAACTATTCACGCTTAAATAGTTCAATTGATACGAACAAGTTGGCGCAAATGAACATGGCCAATGCAATAAAAGATGCTGCTAACAACGAAGGTTTAGGTGGTGCAGGCGTTGCAATGGGCGTAGGTGTTGGAATGGGGAATATGTATTCTAACATGTTCAATACCAATAATCAACAGAATGCGGGTAACAACACTCCACCTCCAATTTTGGCTTTTTTCATTGTAAAAGACGGTGCGCAAGCTGGTCCGTTTGATATGCAACAATTACAAGCAATGGTTGCAAGCGGAGAATTGATTCGCTCAACAAACGTTTGGAAAGCAGGAATGGCAAATTGGTTAGCCGCAGAAACGCAACCAGAGCTTGCTCAATTGTTTGCTGCGGTTCCACCGCTTCCGCCACCAGTTGGTTAATAAAAATTTACAATTCTACATTTAGAAAATGGAAGAGGAAAAAGTAGCTGAAACCAACAAAGAAATCAAATGCAATGGTTGTGGTTCGAATTTACAATTTAAACCAGGAACTGATAGTTTGAGTTGTCAGTATTGTGGAACTTTGAATAAAATTGAAGTCGCCAAAGTTGAAATTGAGGAAATTGATTTCGAAACATTTATTGCTGATAAAATTCATGCAGAGGAAACACAAAGTGTAACAGCTGTTAAATGTACGAGTTGTGGTGCCGCAACTACCCTGAAACCAAATGTAACAAGCGATAGTTGTCCATATTGCGATACACCGTTGATAGTTAAAGATGCAATTACTTCAAATATCATAAAGCCGAAGTATGTTTTGCCATTTAAAATTACACGAACAAAAGCTGATGATCAATTTAATACTTGGTTAAAAAGTTTGTGGTTTGCTCCAAGTGATTTAATTGCGAAAGTTTCAGGCAATACAAAGAAATTAGATGGTGTTTACATGCCTTTTTGGTCGTATGATGCGGAAACGCTTAGTCACTACGATGGAAGTAGAGGTGACAATCAAATTGTGTATGTGACAAGAACTGTCAATGTAAATGGATCAAGTGAAGTTCAGCAAGTGCCTGAAACTCGTGTTACTTGGTTTCCAGTTAGTGGGTCGGTGAATAATAGTTTTGATGATGTTTTGGTTTGCGCAAGTAAATCCCTACCAGAAGATTTGATAAAGAACTTAGAACCATGGGATTTACATGAATTGGTTGCGTATGACGACCGCTTTTTGAGCGGATTTGTAACAGAATCTTATCAGATTGATGTGAAAAATGGTTTAGAAAAAGCGAAAAATTACATGATGCCTGAAATAAATCAAACTATAAAAAGAGATATTGGCGGAGATCATCAACGTATTTCAGATGTTGATGTGAATTACAGTGATATCACATTCAAGCATATTCTTCTTCCTGTTTGGATTAGCGCATTTCGTTATAATGACACCGTTTATCGCTTCACAATTAATGCCCGAACGGGTGAATTGGTTGGGAAAAGACCATATAGTACGATGAAAATTTTGTTAACTGTTGCTGGAGTTCTTGCTGTAATTGTTGGCTTGTATCTGATTTTGAAGAAAGATTAATCAGTTTGCTTTAGGGCAAAATGACAGATGTCTAGATATCTAGACATCTATTTTTTTTATTCAAACCACATATAGCAAACAGTTATTGCCGTTATAATTCCTACCAAGTCTGCTAAAAGCATTGCTCCAACAGAATAGCGAATATTTTTAATTGATACTGCTCCAAAATAAACTGCAATTACATAAAAAGTGGTGTCGCTGCTTCCTTGTAAAATACAAGCCAACCTTCCTTGAAATGAATCTGGACCGTATGCCGACATTGTGTCAACCATCATTCCTCTTGCGCCACTTCCCGACAAAGGTTTAATTAATGCAGTTGGCAAACCATCTACGAATTGGGTATCTGCTCCCAAATTGAAGAAAAACCAACGAAAGCCTTCCATCACCAAGTCAAAAGTTCCGCTCGTTCTTAGCAAACTAATGGCAATGAGCATTCCAACTAAATAGGGAATAATTTTAATTGCAGTTTCGAAACCATTTTTTGCACCTTCAACGAATTCATCAAAGACGGCAATTTTTTTCCACATTCCTGCTAAAATAATCGCAACAAATAACAACAAAATGATTCCGTTGCTCAAAGTACCTGAGAATAAATCTAAGTTTGTTCGAGATAGGGTAGAAGCATACCATATTACAGAAGCCAAAACAAGTGAAATTCCACCAATCCAAGCAAGAATTATTGGCTGAAATAAATTAATTTTTTGTTTCAAACCAACAATACACATGGCTGCAAGAGTAGCTGCGAAAGTTGCAATTAAGCAAGGAATGAAAATGTCTGTCGGATTTGCGGCTTCCATTTTTGCACGCATAGCAATAATGCTTACAGGAATAAGCGTTAATCCGCTAGCATGCAAGCACAAGAACATAATTTGAGAATTACTTGCAACTGTTTTACTTGGATTTAATTCCTGAAGACTTTGCATTGCTTTTATTCCGAATGGAGTAGCGGCGTTATCGAGGCCTAACAAATTGGCTGAAAAATTGAGCATCATGTGTCCCATAGATTCATGCCCTTTTGGAACATCTGGAAATAAACGAGAGAAAAATGGCCAAATGAGTCGCGAAAGAAAGCGAATTCCACCTGCTTTTTCAGCAATACGCATGAAACCCATGAAAAGTGCCATAATTCCAATTAAACCAATACACAATTCTACGGCAGTTTTACACGTTGCTAAAATTCCATCGGCAGTTTGTTCGTAGAACGAAATGAAGATGTTTTCAGTAATTTTTTTAATGCGAAAATTTCCTTTTTTATACATACCATTTTCTTCAATTTGTTGATGAATGAATGGATTAATTTGAAGAGAATCGAGTTTTTTAGTTAAACAAGTATCTCCACTTTTGCCAGTAACAAGTTGTGAATACATTGTTTTTCCATTTGGCTTAGAAAAGTAAGCAAAGCTAGCAACAACAATGCTTAATAGAATAAATACAGACCAAATGCGTGAAAGAACCATTGTTTAAAATAAGTGCTAATGTAACAAAATGTTGTGGCTTAATTTTACTTTCTATGTAACTTTCTGTAATTGAAGTTCCAAAAAAGGATGGAACTTGGAACCCAACTTAAAAAAACTTCAAGCGGATAAATTGATTTTGAGTGTATTTTCAGAAACACGAAAATTACAATAGTTATTCTTAGAATGAATGCAGAGCAAAATAATAACAAAAGATATTCCATCCATATTTTGTGATTTAGGAAACGTTTTTTTTTCGCTTCTTGCAGCGCGCTTATCGCTGTAAAACAAACGGAAGCACTTAAAAGCAGAAAGAGAATTCGCGCAATTTTACCTCCGTCGGCATAGAAACTCAGAATAAATCCGCTTGGAAACACGACAAATAATGTAAAAAACAGCACCAATTTTCCGCTTGTTCGATGAGCAGTAGGAAATTTTTTTTCTATGCGAAAGAAAATTAAAAAAGCGATAACAATAGCAGAAAGCGAAGCCGAAATTCCATGTGAAATTAACGAATACTTAAAAATTGGCTGCTCATAAAAGTTGCTTTTACCTTTTAGAAAACCCGTTTGAAAATCAGGAGAAAAGTAAGCAATTGTTACATTTAGTATTCCTAAACTTAAAAGTAGAATTAGAATAAAAAAAATGAATTTAGCCAGCTTCATATATAATTCTCACGTGTGGTGTCAATAATTTATCGCCTTGTTTTTTTAATTTTGAAATTGTTTGATTAATAAAGACTATGTTCTTTTTTTCGATTTCAGTTAACTCTTTTTCTGAATAATCTGAATGAACAGCATACCATTTTTGGCCTTTAAAATAAGATTGTGTTTTGCCTGTAAATTCTTTTCCATGCCGCGCATAGATTTCGTTTTTCATTAGTTCCAAATCTGCAATTGATAAATGATTGGTGTACATTGCAACCGGAGCATCAATCATTTCAGGGTCAAAATCATCTGAAAGCTGAAATTCTTCAAAAGTGGCTTTTCTGATAAAACAACCTTTAAAATCGTCTGCTTTCAGCAAAAAGGTAGAAGCTTGAGGGAATTCTCCGTTTTCTAATTGAACTAATTCGCCATTTTTTTGAACAATGAATAGTCGGTTTCGTGTTGCAGCAATTTGTTCACCTATATTCTCAGGGTATTTTTTCCAATCCCGCACATTTAAAGTTGAATCATTTCGCCATTTCCAAATTGGTTTAAATTCACTCTCCAGATGTTGAAATGTGTAATCAGTGTAGGTGAAAAGTTTAACTACTTTTCTAGTTTGCGTGGTTTTGTTAACAGAATATGCAGTTGCTTCATACTCTGTAGATCCGCGAGACTCGGTTGTCATCACAAATAAATCAGTAATGAAAGTATAAAAGTTTTCACCTTCTTTTTTAGTTGAAATAGTTAGTTTAGCTTCATCTTCGTTAATAGAACGATTTCTATTTTTAAAGTAAAGATTAATATTTCCTATATAACTTGGAGGAATTGAAATATTCATTTTCATTTGGTTATACGTTTCAAATTCGTTCGGATATTCAAGTTCAGATACTTCAAGCCAAGGACACCAGATTTCACTTGAATTGCCTAAGCTATTTGGTTTAAATAGGGCATAAAAATCGATCAATTTATCAGAGCTTCTGTATTCGCGCTCTTCACCAGAGTGAGTTATTTTTCTCAATTTTCCTTCAAAATATCCGAAAGCAACATATTCCTTTACGTTTGAAGGAATAATATAGTCGTATTTAATTTCAGTTAATTTTTTACTTACGTAATTATACAAACCAAATTTCCCGTCTTTTTTAACTTCAATTAATTCATCGCCATAGAAACCTGGGTTTCCGATGTTTTCATACTCTTTTTTCAAAAGAGTTCGACCGTTTTTATCTAATAATCCGTATTTATATTTGAAATCATCATTATTGATGTTTACAAATTCTTCAATAAGAAATAATGTTCCATGCATTGTTGGTGCGAAATAACTTATTTTATTTTCTTCAGACTTTATTTTCAAGTATAAAGAAGCGTTTGCAGAAGTGTAAACATCTTTTGTTCGGTTAAAGAAACGTCTTTTGATAATTGTTAAATCTTCCGGATAGCTTTCTTCCAGAATTTCATTTGAAGTTTCTTCCGTGGTTTTTTCGCTTTTATTTTTAGTTGCTGTTGAATCACAAGAAATGAAAATAATTCCAGAAATAAGAAGTAGTGATAAGAATAGTGTAATTTTTTTCATGAGTTTTCTTTTTTTAGTTCAATTCCTTTTAATAAATTTCTTAAAAACTGATCACCACAAATTCGGTAATGCGGGTGTTTTGAATCGCGAAAGAAAGAACTTAATTCAGGTTTTCCGATACGAATATCTGCTAATTTGAGTAATTCAATAATATCTGTGTCTTTTAATTCGAAAGCAATTTTTATTTTTCGCAAGCTTAAATTATTGTTTACTTTTTCTTCGTGAATGGGCAGTTGTCCGTCTTTTAATCCTCTGGTTGAAACTATAATAGCATTCAATAATGCGTTTAGTGCTTGATCTGGCATTACTTTGAAACCTTCGTATTGCTCTTGCTTCATCCAAGCGAATAAGTCAAGCGGCGAAACGGTATAGTCGACAGATTTGTAAAGTTTCCCCATTTCCTCTTCATCCCATTTGAAGATTTTGCGTAGTTTGTAAAAAAAGAAGTTGTTGTCCATAGCATCAAAAATACAGTTTCTTACGAAGAAAAGATTTTTTGAATCAATTTTAATGTTTGTTTTTCAATAATTCTATAAAAAACAAAAGCACCAGCAATAGAAATTATAAATGCGATGATAAGAAAGAATGCTTTAGCAGACCAAGAAGAGGCCGATGAGAATGAAGCTATTGTTAAAAAGAGTATGGCTGAATTTCCATGCGTTAAATAGAGTGAAAAGGAAATTTCACCAAAAAAATTAAGTATTTTACTTTTAAAATTTACGAACAAACAAAGTAGTGCTGCAAAACAGACTGAAATAATCCAGTGAATTTCATTATTTATAATTCCACAAAAAAGGGTGAAAAGGAAACCGATCCAAAATTCGACAATTGAAACTCGTTCATTTTTTCTGGCGGCTAGTAACATTCCTATTGAAAATAGTGGTGCATAATGAAAAATAAAACGTACATCTGTAAAAAAGCTACTCAGTGAAAAAAGCAGTATAAATGAAATGAGCAAATAGTGATTTTTTCTTATGAAATAAAAAACTAAAAAAAAGACAATATAAAATTGAATTTCAATTGTGAGTGTCCAATACACAACATTAAACCAGTTTTGATCTGTAAATTGAACATAAACAAATAAATTTGCTAGAAACCGTTCGAAATTAAATAGATTGGGCTCTAATTTCCAAACAAAAAAGTGATTTAGAAAAAGTAAAATACCCCAAGCAAGAAAAATATTAGCAGCTAATGGTAATTGAATTCGAAGAACTCGTTTGAGAAAAGAACGTAAAATAGATTTTAATGTGCTTGTTATGTGTAAGTTGGAAGCAAGAAGAGCATATCCGGATACAAAGAAAAAAAGAGGAATACCAATCAGTAAAATAGTACTCAGCACTTTTTTTGTTAATTCATCCGCTAACTACATGACAAAAACTGGTAAATATCCACATCTAGTTGTTTTTGAGGTTTTAACAAGATATTGGCGATGTATTCAAGCCCATATTTGAATAAACTTTTGGCTCTGTATCCGTGTTTTTTTATTGTTATCGGCTTGATATAGGCATCAATATAAATACCGACCTTATAGCACCAAATGAAAGCAATGAAGACGATTGATACTAACTTGGCAATTCTATCTTGATTGGTTAAATGAGTATCTTCGAGATTAAAACCGCTTGACTTTAAAGCTTTAAACATTGTTTCTATTTGCCATCTTCGTTTGTAACACTGGTTAGCACTTTTGGGGTTGTTGAATGAAATTAAGAATTGATATTCTGGTTGCCCAGTTTTAGCTTTAATAACGCTGGCAGATAGGTAGCAAGCCACTTTGTTTATATATACAATTTTAGGATAATGCTTGAATTCCCCCATTTTCAAACCGTTAAACAACCAACTTGCTTTAACAACATGCCCGTTTCTTGGAATAAGCACATCAAAATTTTCTCTTATCCTAATGTGGTAAGGGATTTTATTTAGGTTTAGATAGTCTAACCAGTCATACCCAATAAATTCTCTATCTGCGACCAAAACCTCAATGGTTTCAAAACCAAATAGATTATCGTATCGGTCAAGTATTTCTTTGCGTTCTTGTGTATTAGAATTACCAAACTTATCCATCATTTTGAAAAGAAGAGGAAAAGCAACTCCTTGATAAACAACACCTATTACTAGAATATTGATATTTGATTTACCAAATTTCCAATTGGTTCTGTCCATCGTTAACTCATACTTTTCCTGCTTGGGCAATAATCTGAAAACGAGTTTAGCAATTAAATCATGATCTAACATGTAACTGGCGAAAAATCGTTGGATACGGCGTAAGTTCGAATCCTTTTCAACAGCAGTGTCAAAGCCTAAAGCGAGTCGTTCGTAATTTACAGTTTGAACTTTACACAATGCGCAAATGAAAAATGAGATCAATTTTAGTCGAGCAACATTAATACCAGTTAATTCTTCTTTTAAAACTGAAAACAAGGTTGTATCTTCGTGACTAACCTTGGGAATTGGACTTTTTGGATAACTAAGAATCATCCTCTAAGATACTGATTTTCAAGGTTTTAAACAAATTTAATCGAACTTAATTTACTGACTATTAGATGTTTATATTTTTGTCATGTAGTTAG
>JANNWW010000122.1:0-36894 GCA_031409255.1 Crocinitomicaceae bacterium | reverse complement strand
GTGTGCTCATCTTGAGCAAATGATCCGATTGTTAGAACTAGACCTAAAAGTAGTGATGCAATTTTTTTCATAATTTAAAATTTGTTTAGCACCCTTCATTCAAGTTTCGTGCCTGAGTTCAAATTTAGGAAGGATTCTATGCTCAAAGGTTCATTATCTTGCTATAATTCTTGTATTCCTACTTTTAAAGGGAAAGGGTATTTTTTTCTACCATATGACTATATTTATCGACTAAACCCTATATTATATCGACGAATATAATTAAAATTGACCGCAAAACGATTTAGATCTAGAAAAAAATGAAGCAATGAATTAGATAATTTGTTTTTTTGCACGATTTTATTGCTATATTTGTTCAAATAGTATAAGTACATGAAAAAAATTTACGCATTAATAGGAGCATTCACTTTCTTTGGAATGGCACTGGCTCAAAACGCTGAGGTTTACACATTTAATTCTGAGGTAATTGGCGGAACTGACATTTCAGGAACACAGATAGACTTTACGGTTAACGCTGATGGAACACTCAAAAAGCACTTTTACGTTAAAAATGTATCTGGTGCGCAGAATAACTTAAAAGTTAAACGCACTATTTTATCGGAACCAGCAGGTTGGGATGATTATTTGTGTTGGGGAAGACCTACAACTGAATTCGATATTTTGTATCAGAATACTTGTTATCCTGCATCTTCTATGAACATGATCATATGGGATAGCCCAGGTTTTGTAACAATCCCAGCAGATTCAGGTGCAGAGCTAATTACAGATTATATCGTGAACGGACCAGGAACTGCGTGCTATCGTTATGTGTTTTTAAGAGGAGCTGTAGCTTGGGATTCATTAGATATTTGTGTAACAAAAGCAGTTTCAATTGAAGAAAAAGAAGAATTAGCGTTTACAGTTTATCCAAATCCTGCCAACAATTATATTAATTTAACCACTAAAGGAACAGATGGTACAAGTTTATTAAAAATTACAGATGTTTTTGGTAAGGTTGTGTATGAAGAAAGTATTTCTGAAACTAAAAAATTGGATGTCTCAGACTTTAAGAACGGTGTGTACTTGTTAACTGTTATTGAAGATGGAAATGCAATTAAAACGAAAAGAATTGTAATCAAACATTAATAATGAAGTTCATTCTATTCTTCTTAGGGTTTTCATTAATTTTTTCATGTGAAAAAGAAGTTCTTAAAGCTCAAAAAAATGTCGTTATCAATAAATCTATTGAACCGGCTCCAAAAATAGAGTTGTCTGGTACCCTAGTTTTAGTTCCAGCAGGAGGTTATCCAAGAATTCAATTTTTACCTGATGGTCCAAATACTTTAATTTCAAGTCAGATAACAAATGGTGTTATGGTTAGAGGGGTGTTTAGTAGTTCAGGAACTCCATTAAATTATGTAAAAAACCCTTCTTTAATAGCAGGGTTACCTGATTATTTATCTATTCATTTAACAGGTTTAGCTGTTAATCGAAGTATACCAGGAACTGCTTCAGAACCGGAACTTATTCTAAGTACCGGTTTAAATGGCTACAAGCTACTTTTTGCAACAAGAAACATATCAGGTTATATTGTTAATTCCTTTGTAAACGTAAATTTTGCTCTTGCCATTCCAAATTCCGATTGGTATTTTTCAGATATAGAATATAAAGATGGATATAATGTTATGTATGGTATATTTTACAACCCTTCTCTAAATAGAAGTTTAATTGCAAATATTAATAAACTCACTGGTAATTGCACATTAGTGAAACAGTATGACAACACTAAAATCATTGGTCTTGAACTATTAAGGAACTCTTCGCTTAATAATTTGATATTAATTGCTACGTCATCAGCTTTGGGTAGCCAAGGCACTATAATAAATCTCGACTTAAATTCTTTAACCTCTGTTTCACAAACTCTTAATGTTCCGGTTGGTGGTGTTTTGTCAGGGTCTGTTAGTGCAAGTGCAAGAGGTAGTTTTGTGTCTAAAGTTGGAATAAGTTCAACTAGGTTTTATATTAATGATGAAGAAGGTCATTTTTGGGTATATGACATATTAACTAACTCAGTTATTAGCCCTTCTCTTGGCGTCTTAGGAACTATCAGTGAAAATGTTATCTTAACACAGCCATCTACATTTTGGAATTTATTACCAATATATAATTCAGCACAGTACACGGATGCTGCAAATTAAGCTAGATTATTAATTATTATTGAAGATGGAAATGCAATTAAAACGAAAAGAATTGTTGTAAGACATTAAAAACTTTTAATAATATAATACGAATGGCTGCTCTAATGAGTGGCCATTTTTTGTTTAATGTAAATAAAAAGGCAAATCTTTTACTCCATCTATAGCTGTTTTATTAATCAATTGCACATTTTTAAAACTTGAAAAAGCATTTGCATTCGGGTCAATTAAAAAACATTTTGAGTTTTTAGCAACTAAATCGATTAATCCTGCGGCGGGGTAGACATTCAAGGATGTGCCAATTACAACAACATAATCTGCAGCACGAACTAGATCAACCGCTTCGCTCATTGCAGGAACTTCTTCTCCAAACCAAACCACATGAGGTCTTAATCTAAAGCCTTCATCGCATTTATCTTTCGCTGTTAACTGCCATCCATTAATAGGATAGTATTTTTTTTCTTGATTTGGACCGCTACTTTTTGCAAGTTTCAACTGACCGTGCAAGTGTAAAACCAACTTACTTCCAGCTCTTTCGTGCAGATCGTCTATGTTCTGAGTAATAATGTTTACCTCAAATTTATCTTGAAGTTGCGCAAAATAGTAATGCGCATCATTTGGTTCTACTTCCAATAATTGCTTGCGCCTTAAATTGTAAAACTCAGTAACCAAATCGGGGTCTTTTTTCCATGCTTGAGGAGTTGCAACATCCTCAATTGCAAACTGTTCCCACAAACCATCGCTATCCCGAAAAGTAGCAATTCCGCTTTCTTGACTAATTCCAGCTCCAGATAAAACTATAATTTTTTTCATTTTCTTGTTTTTAGGTTTCCAATAATTGCCTTTAATTAAATTAATCAAAAACAAATTAAGTTAAAATCGTATAATAGAAGATTATATATTTACGGAAATTAAATTATAAAACTATGAAAAAAGGATTACTTTCTTTGGCAGTACTTGCGAGTTTAACTGCAAATGCTCAGTTGCCAGACAACAGCATCGGACCAGACTTTACAGTAACAGCATACCAACCTTGGTTGTCAGCTGCTGGAATGAACGGTAACGGTACATACCAATTATACGATTATTTAGATGCAGGTTATACTGTATTTTTAGATGTGTCTGCAACTTGGTGTGGTCCATGTTGGGGGTATCACACTGGTGGTGCATTAGATGATTTGTATTTCAATCACGGACCTGCTGGTCAGCCAGGAGTTAGTGCTACAACAACAGATGATGTTATGGTAATCTGGGTTGAAGGTGATAACGCTACAGCTGATGCTACAATGTTAGACGGTTCTGGATCTATTGGTAACTGGATTGAACCAGTTTCTGGAACTCCTGTAGAATTCCCTATGGCAAATCCTGCTTCTGCAACAGCTATCAATAATGGTTATGCAATCGGATATTTCCCTACAGTATACAAAATTTGTCCAAACAGAATGGTAACAGAAGTAGGTCAAATTAGTGCAGCTGGTGCATATACTAGTGTTGGAACATGTCCTGCGCCTGCTACTAACCCTGCAGATGCTGCTATGATTTCTTACAACTCTGTTACAGAAATTTGTGCTGGTGCTCCGTATGTACCAACAGTTACTATTCAAAACAATGGTTTAACAAACTTAACAAGTGCAACTGTTACTATTACTTTAAATGGTACTACAGTTTCAACTGGAACTTATACAGGTAATTTAGCTACATACGCAACTGCAAATGTTACATGTACTTCAATTGCTTCTCCAACTTCTGGTGCTTTAGTTGCTACAGTAACAACTGCTGGTGATGCTTCTGCTGCAAATGGTTCAGTAAACAAAACTTTAGCGCTTGCTACTGCTGCTACTGCAACAAATGCAACAGTAAAAGTAACTGCTGACCGTTACGGTTCTGAGTTTACTTGGAATATCAAAAATTCTGCTGGAACAACAGTTGCTTCAGGTGGACCTTACACAGATGCTGCAACAAACGGTGCTTACCCACAAGCAGATGTAAACTTTACTTTAGTTTCTAATCAGTGTTATTCTATTAACTTGTTTGACTCTTTTGGTGATGGTTTTGATGGAACTTATGGTGATGGTGCATTCAAAGTTCAAGTTGGTGGATCTGACTTAGTTGTTTTCCCTACATGGGAAACTGATGCAATCGACAAAAAAATGTCTACTGGTGCATTAGGAATTAACGATGCTTCTGACTTAATTTCAATGTCTGTTTATCCTAACCCTGCTTCAACAAACGTTAACATTACATTTGATGGAAAAGGTGGCGATTATTCAGTGGTTATTACTGACTTAGTTGGTCGTACGGTTGGAAACACATCTGTTTCTAATGCTAACGGAGCAACTGAAGTGAATATGCCAATTGCTGATTTGAAAGCTGGAAATTACTTAGTAACTGTTTCTAATGGTTCTGCTAATTATACACAAACATTGATGGTGAAATAATTTGTTTCCCAAATAAAAAATAAAAATCCCGTTGATTTATTTCAGCGGGATTTTTTTGTTGCCTAAATTTTTGAAATACATTATTGCTAAATTTTGACAGAAATAAGCCGAAAATTCTTAACTTTAACCCCTTAAGAACTTAGAATAAAATGTCAAAAATTCGCAAACAAGAAGCACTAGATTACCATTCAAATGGTCGACCGGGAAAAATTGAAGTCGTTCCAACAAAACCATATGCATCTCAACGCGACTTATCTTTGGCGTATTCCCCCGGAGTTGCAGAGCCTTGCTTGAAAATTGCTGAAAATAAAGACGATGTTTACAAATACACTGCAAAAGGAAACTTGGTAGCTGTAATTTCAAACGGAACAGCCGTTCTCGGACTTGGAGACATTGGACCAGAAGCTTCGAAACCAGTAATGGAAGGAAAAGGATTGCTTTTTAAAATTTTTGCCGATATAGATGTTTTCGATATTGAAGTAGATGCAAAAGACACTGAATTGTTTATTCAAACAGTTAAAGCTATTGCACCAACTTTTGGAGGAATTAACCTCGAAGATTTAAAAGCTCCTGAAGCTTTTGAAATTGAACGCCGCTTAAAAGAGGAATTAGACATTCCTGTTATGCACGACGACCAACACGGAACCGCAATAATTTCTTCAGCTGCTTTGTTAAATGCGCTTGAATTGGCAAACAAACAAATCGATAAAGTGAAAATTGTGATCTCCGGAGCAGGAGCTGCTGCAATTTCATGTGTGAATTTATACCTTGCACTTGGTGCAAAAGTGGAAAACATTTACATGTTTGATTCAAAAGGCTTAATCACCTCAAAACGAAAAGATTTAGATCACATGAAACAACGTTTCGCGGTTCATAAAAAAGACATTTCATTAATTGATACCTTTGTTGGAGCAGATGTTTTTCTTGGCCTTTCCAAAGGAAACCTTGTTTCAAAAGAAATGATTGCCTCAATGGCAAACGACCCCATTGTTTTCGCACTTGCCAATCCCGAACCAGAAATTTCTTACAAAGATGCAATTTCAGTTCGTCCAGATATTATTATGGCAACAGGCCGTTCAGACAACCCCAACCAAGTAAACAATGTTTTGGGTTTTCCCTTTATTTTTAGAGGTGCGCTAGATGTTCGGGCAACAACTATTAACGAAGAAATGAAACTTGCTGCGGTTCACGCTCTTGCATCACTAGCAAAAGAAACCATTCCAGAAGAAGTGATTGAAGCATACGGAGAAAAAAACATTTCCTTCGGAAGAGATTCGATCATTCCAAAACCACTCGATCCACGATTAATTTATTATGTTGCACCTGCAGTAGCCAAAGCCGCTATCGAATCTGGTGTTGCGAAAAATCCGATAACTAATTGGGAAGAATATGAAATGATTCTCAAAAAACGCTTAGGTCTAGATAACAAGTTTGTGCGAACACTCACAACGAAAGCACAATCGAATCCTAAAACAGTTGTTTTTGCAGAAGGAGACAATATTAAAACACTAAAAGCTGCTCAAAATGTGGCCGAAGAAGGAATTTGTAAACCAATACTTCTTGGAAAACGTAAAGTAATCGATGCATTAATGAGCGAATACAGCATCGAAATTCCAAACTTAAAGATTATTGACCCGAAATCTGAATCAGAAAAGAAAAACAGAACAGAATACGGAAAAACTTTCTTTGAAAACAGAAAACGAAAAGGTTTTACAGAATTTGAAGCAATTCAAATAATGCGCGAAAGAAATCATTACGGAGCTATGATGGTAGAAAGCGGAGATGCAGACGCAATGATTTCTGGATTAACAAGAAACTATCGAGACGTGGTTCGGCCTGCTATTCAGACAGTTGGTCTAGAAAAAGATGCAAATATAATTGCAGGAGTTTATATTCTGATGACCAAACGTGGACCGATGTTCTTGGCAGACACCACAATAAACATGAATCCGAGTGCAGAAGAAATTGCGGAAATTACAGCGAATGTGGCAAAAATGATCCGCAAATTCAAAATGATTCCAAAAATTGCCTTACTGAGTTATTCAAATTTTGGCTCCGCGCCAGGAAATGACAGTACAAAAATGGCTGAGGCAACACAGATTTTGCATGAAAAATATCCGACTTTAATTGTAGACGGTGAGGTGCAAGCAAATTTTGCCCTCAACAACGAACTAATGAACGAGAAATTCTCGTTTTCGCAATTGGCAAATAAAGAAGTAAACACCTTAATTTTTCCAAATTTATCTTCTGGAAATATAGCATACAAACTTTTGCAAGAAATGACAGATGGCGATTCTATCGGACCCATTTTAATTGGACTTAGAAAATCTATTCACGTCTTACAAATGGGAGCCAGTGTGCGCGAAATTGTAAATATGGTGAAAGTTGCAGTAGTTGATGCTCACACAAAATCTTAAAAAATGATTGCTCATCTTAACGGAAAATTAGTAGAAAAAAATCCGACTAACTTAATTGTAGAATGTGGTGGTGTTGGTTATTTTGTTAAAATTTCATTAACTACATTTAGTGAACTCGCTTCCACTGAAGCAATAAAAATTTTTACGCAATTAATTGTTCGAGAAGATGCACACACACTTTACGGTTTTGCAACTACGGAAGAACGCGATGTTTTTAATTTACTAATTACTGTTTCTGGAATTGGTCCAAACACAGCAATATTAATGCTTTCTTCGATGCATTCAACTGAAATTGCCCACGCAATTCAGGTAGAAGATGTACGCTCCATTCAAGCAATAAAAGGTATCGGCCCAAAAACCGCACAACGAGTTATTCTTGATTTGAAAGATAAAATGATAAAACTAGAATTTGGAGCAGGTGATGAATCAAACGGAAATATTTTCAATCAGAACAATACAAACAAGTTTGATGCGTTAAATGCTTTGATTTCACTCGGTTTCGATAAAAAATCTTCCGAAAGGGCTTTAGATAAGATTACTACAGGCGAGGAAACCGTTGAACAATTAATTAAAGGAGCATTAAAAGTTTTATAAATTTGATAACTTTTCATACACATAACTACATGCACATGAGGCAATTAGCTTTGTTACTACTGATACTATTTTCGGGAGCATTTGCTTTCGGACAAGAAGACACCAATAAGGTAAATCTTCCGTTTCCGTTAACAAATCCGAACGACCCAACGCAAAATAATCCGCAAAGTTTCGACTTGGGTGATCCCAGTTCTATGAAACGAACAATCGTTTTTGACCCAATCTCTGGAAAATATATTTTCACTGAAACACTTGGGAAAAATGATTTAAATTACCGAAATCCTTCCATGATGACATTGGAGGAATACTTAGAATACGAACGCAAAAAATCGCTAAAAGAAAACTGGAAAGACAAAGTAGACAAACAAACTGAAGAATCGCGTGCACTTGAATTTCCTTTTAAAATTCCATCGAAAACTTTTGAAGATTTCTTTGGTTCTGATGAAATAACAATCCGTCCGCAAGGTTCGGTGGAACTTTCTTTTGGAGTGAACTCTTCCCGTTACGACAACCCAATTCTTCCAGTAAAACAACGCCGCCAAACTCGGTTCGATTTTCAGCAACAAATTCAAATGAACATAGTTGGGCAAATCGGAACAAAAGTGAAATTGAATACTTCTTATAACACACAAGCCGCATTTGATTTTGACAATATTACCAAATTAGGTTACTCTGGAAACGAAGATCAAATTTTGCAACGCATTGAACTCGGAAATGTAAGTTTTCCCTCTTTCGGAGCATTAATTCCTGGTTCTCAAACCTTATTCGGAGCTTATACAAAATTACGTTTTGGAAACTTAACAGTAGATGCAATTGGAGCTTCTTCAAAAGGAAAAAGAACAGAAATTAATATTACTGGAAAAGCACAAGTTCAACCATTCGAAATGCAGGCCGATAATTACGAGGCAAACCGCCATTTCTTCTTGAACCTCTTTTTTCACGATACCTACAACCAATCGATGGCGCAATTGCCAACTGTTTCCTCCGAAACTTATATTACACGAATTGAAGTTTGGGTTACCAATCGAATCAATAACACCGATAATTCACGAAATATTGTTGCCTTTTCAGATTTAGGTGAATCTCAAGCTGGAAATTGCCAAGGAAACCCTGGCGGATTTGGAGCTTCCACATTTCCAGATAACGAAACAAATGGTTTGTATGCCTATGCGGCAGCAAATGCAAATATTAGAAGTTTTGTAGGTGCTGTGAATGAATTGCAAGGACAAACTGCTAGTCCGGGTCCGTTTCAAGAAGCTGTGCATTTCGAAAAAGTTGAAAACGCCCGAAAATTAGCAGAATCGGAATTTAATTATAACCCTTATTTAGGTTTCGTTTCATTGAGTCAGCCGCTCAATAACGACGAAGTTTTAGCCGTTTCTTACGAATATACTTACCGCGGGCAAACATACCAAGTGGGCGAGTTTTCTACCGATGGAATAGCCGGAACAGAAGCGTTAATGCTTAAACTTTTGAAACCTACATTGACCAATCCAACTTTGAAAATTTGGGATTTAATGATGAAAAACGTCTATTCAATAGGCGCATATCAGGTAGATAAAAATGGTTTTAAACTCAATTTATTTTACAACAACCCCGAAACCAGTGTTTTAGCTCCAGTTTTACCATTTGCTGGTTTAGACGAAACACAAATAGTGACGCTTTTGGAAATGGACCGAAACAACATAAACGATCAACAATTTTCTGATGGTTTATTTGATTTCATTCCTATCAATATGGCAGGAAATAAAGCGGAAGGCGGTGGAACAATCAATCCGAGAAACGGTCGCGTTTATTTTACTACCATTGAGCCATTCGGACAAACATTAAAAAATAAAATGACTGCTGCCGGTATTGCACCTGTAATCATAGATCGAATTGCATATACCGAATTATACGATTCAACAAAAACTGCAGCGCAACAAATTCCAGCTAAAAACCGTTTCATTTTTAGAGGTGAATACCAAAGCTCTGTTTCCTCAGATATTCCTTTAAATTCCTTAAATGTTCCCGAAGGAGCTGTTACAGTTACAGCCGGAGGAATTCCACTTACGGAGGGTGTAGATTTTACAGTTGACTACAATTTAGGTCGAGTAAAAATCTTGAATAACGGTATTTTAGAATCTAATACACCCATTAAAGTTTCCATTGAAAGTAATTCTGTTTTTGGTTTTCAAGCCAAATCTATGGTGGGAACACATTTAAATTACCGTTTCAATAAAGATTTCAACGTGGGCGCAACATGGATGCGTATGATGGAAAGACCTGTTACTCAAAAAGTTGATTTAGGTTCAGAGCCCTACAAAAACAACGTGCTTGGTTTAGATATTAATTTCAGAAGCGAGTTGCCTTTCTTAACTAAATTGGTCGATTTTTTGCCCATTATTTCAACAAAAGAGAAATCATTTATAACACTGAAAGCAGAGGGAGCTCACCTAATACCCGGTCAACCAAGAGCAATTTCAAAAGAAGGGATTTCGTACATAGACGATTTTGAAGGTGCTCAAAGTACAATTGATTTACGCACACAATCTGCATGGCGTTTGGCTTCCACGCCACAAGGTCAACTCGATTTGTTCCCTGAAGGAAGCGTAAAAACGTTGGGAAATGGTTACAAACGCTCGCAAATTGCTTGGTATTTGATAGATTTATTGTTTTATCAACAAAACAGTTTTACTCCCCAACACATAGTTGACGACCCAATTCAATTGTCTGATTCTCGTATGCGTCAGGTTTTGCAAACAAATATATTTCCGAACCAACAGCTTGCTTACGGTTCCATTCCAAATATTCAAATTTTTGAATTGGGCTACTATCCAAAGAACCGCGGAATGTATAACTACGACATGTCTGCTACCGTAAATCCGAATGGAACATTTACAAATCCGGAAGACAGATGGGGTGGTATTATGCGTCCATTGTCGACGAACGATTTTGAATTAGCAAACATTCAATTTATTCAGTTTTGGGTATTAGACCCCTTTAACGAAGATGCCGAAAACGCGAATCCAAATTCAGCTCATTCGGGTGGAGATTTGTATTTCAACTTAGGAAATATCTCCGAAGATGTGTTGCCCGATTCTCGCAAAAGTTTCGAAAATGGCTTGCCTCCATTTGCAGGCGCTATGTATCCAACTGCATTAACTCCGTGGGCACAAGTTTCAACCCAACAAGTTGTTGTGAATGCTTTTGATAATGATCCGAATTCACGTATCAATCAAGATTTAGGTTTAGATGGATATGCAGATGCGCAAGAACGAACAAGTTTTACAGATTATGTTAATTGGGTGAACACAAATTCAACCCTTTCAGATTCTGCTCAGGCACGAATGGTTGCCGATCCCTCTTCAGATAATTACAATTTTTACCGCGACGATGTTTTTGATCAAAACAAATTAGACATTCTAAACCGTTACCGTTGGTATAACGGAATGGAAGGCAACTCGGCAACAACTGAAATGTCTGACACCATGAATGCTGATGGCTACCCTACTCAGGCGCGCAATTTACCAGACATCGAAGACATCAATCAAGACAATAATTTATCTGAATCTGAGCAATATTTTCAATACAAAGTAAGTTTACGACCGCAAGACATGGTTGTTGGTCAGAACTACATAACTTCTTTCGTTGAATACAAACCGGAGGGTTCAACAAAGGTTGAAAAATGGTATCAATTTAAGATTCCAGTTCTCACTCCAGACAAAGCAGTAAATGGAATTCGCGATTTTCGCTCAATTCGTTTCATGCGCATGTTCATGAAAGAGTTTGATGAGGAAGTTGTTTTACGCTTTGCTAAACTAGAATTCATTCGGGGTGAATGGAGACCGTATTTATTAGATTTAAATCAACCAGGAGAAAGTGTTCAAACAGATCCAAACTCAACTAATTTCAACATTGGTGCATTAAACTTTGAGGAAAACGCTGAGAAAAAACCGATTGGCTACCAAATTCCACCCGGAATTATTCGTGAAATAGATCCTTCACAACCCGTTCAACGTCAGATGAATGAACAGTCGTTAACCTTAGAGGTTTGCAGATTAAAAGATGGCGATGCGCGCGCAGGGTATAAAAATGTTCAATTCGATGTTCGAACATACAAAAAATTAAAAATGTATGTTCATGGCGAAGAAATAGTTCAAAACACAATGAACGACAAAGACGTTACTGTTTTCGTTCGTTTGGGAACAGATTTCGTTGACAATTACTATGAATATGAAATGCCCGTTGAATTAACGCGCCACAACAATGGTTCTACTGCAGAATTAGTTTGGCCTGAAAACAACAACATAGAAATTGTATTTGAAGATTTTTTGCAATTAAAAGACAAACGAAATAAATTAATTGGATCTGGTTCTGGCATAGCCTTAACTTCTGAATATACAATTATTGATCCTGCAAACCCTGATCGAAGAATAAAAGTAAAGGGGAATCCAAATTTACAAGGTGTACGCACAATTATGATTGGCGTTCGCAACCCAGGAAAAGACGATCCGAACCAGTGGGCAGATGATGGTTTAGAAAAATGTGTCGAAATTTGGGTGAATGAATTGCGTTTATCAGATTTCGTTGACGACGGCGGCTCGGCAGCCATTGCTCAAATGCAAATTCAAGCAGCCGATTTTGCGAATGTTTCTGTTTCAGGAAATTACTCAGGAATTAATTGGGGCGCTGTTGATAGTAGAGTTCAAGAACGCCAACGAAACCAGAAAATTGGTTTCGATTTTCAATCTACCTCACAATTAGGACAATTCTTTGGAAGTAAAACACGTTTAAGCTTACCTTTCTTCTATGGATACTCTCTTGGAATTATTAATCCTGAATTCGACCCTTTCAATCCGGACATTAAATTAAGTTCATACGAAGGCGAAACACGCAGACAAGCAGCAGCATACGGACAAGATTTCACTGAAAGACGCTCTTACAATTTCACAGGAGTAAGAAAAGAACGTGGTCCAGGTAAAACTGCACACTTTTTTGATATTGCCAATTGGACAGCTTCCTATGGTTTTTCTGAAAACTTACACCGCGATTTTAACACGAATTACGACCGAACGAAACAATGGAAATCGAATTTGTCTTATGCTTATTCTTTCTCAAACAAACCTTTGGAACCTTTCAAAAAGGTGAAGTTTATGCAGAAAAGTCCTTGGTGGGCAATTGTTCGCGACATGAATTTATCGTATGTCCCGAAAATGATTTCCTTCAATAACGACATAAACAGATCCTACAACGAACGCCAAATTCGCAACACAATTGATACCGCTTCAAATTTTGAGTTTGCACCCGTTTATGTGAAAACATTTAACTGGAACCGTATGTATAAAGTGGGTTGGGATTTTACAAAGAATTTGAAATTCAACTTCAATGCAACTTCACGTTCAATTTTTGACGAAGGAAACGGTCGGGTTGATAAAAAAATAGATCCGATAACTTTTGGTGTGTTTAAAGATACGATTCGTAATCAGTTAAATACTTTGGGGAAAACCATGGATTATACGCATGATTACAATTTCCAATACAATTTGCCTTTAGATAAAATTCCGGCTTTAAACTGGATCACTTCTAGTGTGAAATATTCTGGAACGTATAACTGGCAACGCTCACCTTTGGGTCAAACGCAATACGGTAATACGGTTCAAAACAGCCGAGTAATCAATGGTCAGATTCAGGCAAACTTCACGAATTTGTATAATAAAGTTCCGCTATTGAAAAAAATCAATGGTGGCGGCGGAAAAGCAAGAGCAAACGTAGTTTCCAAAAATGATGTTTCTGACGACAATGGAAAAGGCTCGGCTAAGGAAAAACCTGCAGATAAAGTGGAAGAATTGAAACCGCCAAAACCTTTGGAGGAAATGACTAAAAAAGAATTGCGCGCTTGGAAGAAAAAGAAACGCAAATGGGACAAAGAACAAAAACGCAAGAAAAATAAAGAGAAAAAATTAAATCCAATTGTTGGGTTTACTGGGCGCTTATTGATGTCGGTAAGAACTGTTTCAATGACCTACAACCAAACAAACGGAACATTGGTTCCGGGTTCAAACCAAGAAACTGGTATTTTAGGATTCAACCCTTCGTTTAATTCTCGAATGGGAGGTTTCTTGTTTGGTCAGCAATCGTATTCAGTTACTGGAAAAGAATTGGGCTACAATTATGCGCAAGTTTTGGCTGATAATGGTTGGATGGTTCAGAACCCAGCTCAAAACAGACAACACACAATTAATCACGCAACTGTTTTCACTGGAAGAGCTTCTTTGGAACCATTCAAAGATTTCACTATTGATTTATCAATGAACAGAAATTTTTCTAGAAACACGAATGATTTCTTCCGTTACAATGATATTTCTGAGCAGTTTGAATCGCAGAGTGAAATGCAAATTTCAACCCTAACCTATTCAACCATTTCAATTGGAACATCTTTTGAGAAACTTGGAAAAGGTTTTGCCTCAGAGAATTTCGAAAATATGCGCGATAAAACAGCCAACGTATCTCAATTCTTTGGTGCAAATAATTCCAACTCAAGCGGAACGAACAATGGGTATGCAGATGGCTACGGAATTTCTCAACAAGAGGTATTAATTGGGTCTTTCCTCTCTTCTTATACGAATTCAGATGTTACTAAACGTTCAACAAATCCGTTTGAATCTATGCCTTTACCAAACTGGACAATCAATTACAACGGCCTGTCTAAATTTGAGAAAACAAAGAAATATGTAAAAAACTTTGTTATTCGTCATGGATATTCATCGTCTGTGGCATTGGGCGGAGTTCAATCTAATTTATTGTCTACAACAGACGCAAACGGCGGAGCAACTTCGCGCGATTTAAATAACAATTTCATTGGAGAACAGAACATTCAAACAGTTTCAATTACCGAGCGCTTTTCGCCATTAATTGGTTTAGATGCAACTTGGAATATCAAAAATCAGGGATTAATTACGAAGTTCGAAATTAAGAAAGACCGCTCTGCAACTTTAGCTTTAGCGAACAATCAAGTAACTGAAGTTTTAGGAAATGAAATCGTAATTGGAGTTGGATATAAGTTTGCAAAAGTGAAGTTTCCGCTTAAAATTAATAGCAAAAATCCTGAAAATCCATTGAGCATTCGTTTCGACTTTACTTTCCGCGACAATTTAACTGTTATTCGTAAAGTAGTTGAAGGAACAACACTTGCAACTGCAGGTCAGCGTGTAATTTCAATTAAATCTTCTATCGATTATAACTTGAATCAAAATTTGACGCTTCAATATTATTACGATCAAGTAATTACAGATCCAGTAATTACAACCTCATATCCTACTGGAAATATGAGTACTGGTATTCGTTTACGCTTCAATTTAGGAGGTTTGTAATGCAAATTAGAAGGGCAAAAAGAGGAGATGAAACAGCAATAATTGGACTTATTCGTGAGTTAGCTGAATACGAACGTGAACCAGATGCCGTAATCAATACACCTGAAAAACTGAGTGTAGATTTGTTTGATGATGAAATTTGTACCGCTCTTGTTGTCGAAAACGAAAAACAACTAATTGTTGGCTTTGCTTTGTATTACATTTCTTATTCTACTTGGAAAGGGCGCTGTTTGTATTTAGAAGACTTTTATATTCAACCAGAATCGAGGCGCGAAGGAATCGGGCAAGTTCTTTTTGACAAAGTAGTTGATCGGGCAAAAGAATTAAAAGTTAGGCGAATGGACTGGCAAGTTTTGGAATGGAATGAGTTGGCACTTAATTTTTATAGAAAACAAAACGCTATTCTGGATGCTGAATGGATAAACGGTCGCTTTCTTTTCGATTTTGACTAACTTCGCACATGATTTTAAGACCTTTTCAGAGTAATCAGACCTTTGTTTATGGCTTGTTGATTCCAACAATCATCTCGTTTTATGTTTTAAACTCCTATTTTCAGCATTTTTCCTTCAATCCAATTGTAGATTTGGGGCTTTGGGGTCGGTTCCATTTAAATAGCCAATGGATTAGCTCAACCATTGCAGGAGTTTTAATTGCCGTGAATGCTTTTCAGCTCAATTTTTTGTTCAACAAACATGAGTTTTTAGACCGAAATATTTATGCTCCGGCGCTTTTTTATGTGATGTTGATGTCGCTTAGTAGAACTTACTTTCAACTCGACGCTTTACTTTTGGTTCACGTTTGTTGGTTGCAAATTATTCGCATACTATTCCAAATGCGAACCGGCGAAGACAACCGTAGACAAGCTTTTAATTCAGCAATTTTTGTGGGTGTTTCAGCAACGCTTATTCCTGCTGCAGGAGCATTAACATTTGTATTGTGGCTTGCTACTTGGACCTTAAAATCATTTAATTTCCGTGAATGGATTCTTATGCTAATTGGCTTTGCAATACCACTCATAAACGCTGTTGTGTTTTGGTGGTATTCTGGTCACCTCTTCGGTCGCTCAATACTTAAGCCTTCAAAATCTACAGAATACGAGGGCGCCCTCTTTTACATTACTGTTGGAGCCGTATTCGCTTTGTTTTTACTCAGTTTAATTGGAATTCAAATTCGTTTACGTAAAAGTTCTATTCGGTATAAAAAACTTAACCGCGCTTTGGTACTAATTTTGGTTTTTTGTTTGCTTTTTGGAATCGTCGAAGTAATTTTTTATCAACAAGTAGAGTGGTTCACCCTTCTTTTTATTCCACTTAGTTTTTTCTTTACTTTCGCATTTATACACGATTTCTGGAAGAAAATAGCCACCACAATTTACTATTTAATTGCTGTAATAACAATTGGTAAATTTTTCCTTTCGTACGCGGTCGCTATCTAATTCGGAATAACTAACTTTGACACAAATACAACTCGAGACAAATTTACGTCTCAAAAAAGACTTACAGATATGAAATTTGGTGTAGTTACCTTTCCTGGTTCCAATTGCGACGAAGACATAGTATATGTTTTAGAAACAATCATGGGACAAACCGTTGAACGTTTATGGCACAAAGACACCAGTCTAAAAGGTGCAGACTTTGTGGTTTTACCCGGTGGTTTTTCATATGGAGATTATTTGCGCTCTGGTGCAATTGCAAAACTTTCCCCAATTATGGGAGAAGTAATGAACCACGCAAGCAAAGGCGGATATGTGATGGGAATCTGTAATGGTTTTCAAATTTTAACAGAGTCTGGCTTACTAGAAGGTGCGCTTTTACACAATAATACCCAAAAATTTATCTGTAAAAATGTGTTTCTAAAAGCTGCAACAACAAATTCAGCAATTACGAAAGGTTTACAAGCAAACCAAGCATATAAAATTCCGATCGCCCATGGCGAAGGTAGATTTTATGCTCCTGAAGAAACAATGAAATCTATTCGTGATAACGACCAAGTTTTGTTTCACTACGTGAATTCTGACGGAACAATGAATGATCAATCTAATCCGAATGGTTCACTTGAAAACATAGCCGGAATTTGCAACAAAGGAAGAAATGTATTCGGAATGATGCCTCACCCTGAAAGAGCTGCTGACGGAAATTTAGCAAATGAAGACGGGAAACGCTTTTTTGAATCGATTCTTAAATACTGTTAAACATGCGCGTTTTATTACTTGGTTCAGGCGGAAGAGAACACGCACTTGCTTGGAAAATAGCACAAAGTTCTCATCTCGATAAATTATTCATCGCACCAGGTAACGCCGGCACACGCTTGTGCGGAACAAACGTAGATTTATCTGCCGTAGATTTTGATGGAATTAAAAGTTTCGTCATAAATGAAGCAATTGACATGGTTGTAGTTGGTCCTGAAGACCCATTAGTAAAAGGAATTTACGACTATTTTTTAGCTACTCCTGAACTGGCAAAAGTTCCTGTTATTGGTCCGTCTAAAGTGGCTGCGCAATTAGAAGGAAGCAAAGATTTTGCGAAAGCATTCATGATGCGCCACAATATTCCAACTGCAAAATACGCTACTTTTACAAAAGACACTTTAGAAGCCGGTTATGCTTTTTTAGACAAAATGAAAGCTCCATATGTGTTAAAAGCAGATGGTTTAGCTGCAGGAAAAGGAGTTTTAATTATTGAAGATTTAGCAGAAGCTAAAATAGAATTGAAAAGCATGTTGGCCGATGCCAAATTTGGAGATGCCTCTTCACGTGTGGTAATTGAACAATTTTTATCTGGAATTGAATGTTCTGTTTTTGTTATTACAGACGGCGATTCGTACAAAATTTTACCAGAAGCAAAAGATTACAAACGCATTGGCGAAGGCGACAAAGGTTTGAACACCGGAGGAATGGGAGCAATCTCGCCTGTTCCATTTTGCGACAAAACATTTTTAGATAAAATAGACAATCAAATCATAATTCCAACCGTGAAAGGTTTGAAGGCAGAAGGAATTGTATACAAAGGATTTATTTTCATTGGAATCATTAATGTGAAAGGCGAACCCTACGTGATTGAATACAATTGCCGAATGGGAGACCCTGAAACAGAAGTGGTAATGCCGCGTTTAAAGTCTGATTTATTAGATTTATTTGAAGGAATTGCAACAAATACTTTGTCGGAATGCGACATTGTTTTCGACGATAGAAGTGTTTGTACTGTAATGATGGTAGCAGGCGGATATCCGGAAGCATATCAAAAAGGCAAAACGATTACAGGAATAAATTCTGTTACTGAAAGCATTGTTTTTCATGCAGGAACAGCTTCAGACGGACCAGTAGTTTTGAGTAATGGCGGACGTGTTTTAGCAGTTTCATCATACGGAAGAAATCTGGAAGCCGCATTGAAACGTTCCTATGAATCTATAGAGAAAATACACTATGATGATGCGTATTTCCGAAAAGATATTGGTTTTGATGTCCTAAAATAGGAAACTCATTTTTAGTACGAACTAAAACTCATTGAACTCCAATAAGATTCAGTTTACTCAGATAAAACTACCATTCGAATAAATGTGAATAAGTAATTTGCATTTTTAACATATTTACACACCAAGAGTCGTTTTTCTTCGTTAGTATTGTGAAGTTAAAAACAGCTTAATTATGTTCGAATTAACGAAAAAAATATTGGTTGTGGTAAGTTTTGATCCGAAGCTTTTTCAAAAGGAATTGCTGAAAGCGATTAAATGGATGAAAAGCACAGAAGAAGTACGCACATTGCGCGAGTGGTGCACGCGAGAATTCGGCGCGGTTTATCCAAGCATTATTACACAAGCATTTGCTTAAAATTTTCAGATTAAATAGTTTGCTAAACGATCCTGCGGGGTCGTTTTTTTATTGAATCCATTTATTGACTAGCATTGATTTCACTTTTCAAGATCACAAAAAGAAACAATTTTCCAATCTTCAAACCTTCCAATTTTTTCATCTTAAAATCGCTAGTCTATTCAAACTCAATCAACACACTTCCCTTATCAACAATTGCATCTGCTTGCGTAGCAATAGATTTCACAACACCAATTCCTTCTGCTTTCAAAACGTTTTCCATTTTCATTGCTTCTAATGTTAGCAAAGGATCGCCCACATTGATTTGCTGTCCAACAACAATGGCAATTCCAACAACACGACCTGGCATGGGAGCTTTCAATTGTTTTAGTTTACGAATTTTAGGTTTGTCCATTCCTAATTGAGCAATTAACTGATCTAATGAACCCGTTTTTTTGATTTCGAAAACACGGTGATTCAATTTTAATTGCAAAATTCCTTCCTCTTGGCGGTTTGCCATCACTTCGCCCCGAAATTTCTTTCCTTTGTAATTAATCGTGAAAAATTGTTGATCTTCCCAACGCAAGTTCACACCTTCCGAAGAAGTTGCAAAAGGTTTTCCATCTAAACTCCAAGTACTTGAATTCATTTGCTAAAATTTTAGACAATATTACAAACTTCTAATCGAAAAACACGCGCTTAGCAACGTTAAAAAGACAATTTCTTCAGCGATTTTTCCTTTAAGCAACTCTATTTCTTTCAAATCGATTATCTTTGAGCAAACTAAAAAACACGAATGAAACATATTTTTTTAATAACTGGGCTTTTAGCCTTCGTAGCATGTAAGCCAATTGAAACAAATCCGGATATTTTAAACGACGGAGTAACTATTCTCGACAATGAAATTGATGGCAACTCAGACAACGAAGCGCTAGAGTTAAAACCCTATCGTGCAACAGAAACTGTGCTCACAGATTTAATCAACACAAAACTGGAAGTTAAGTTTCTATGGAATCAATCTCGTTTAGTAGGTAAAGAAACCTTAACTGCAAAACCACATTTCTATTCGCAAAAACAACTTGTTTTAGATGCAAAGGGAATGGAAATTTCTGCTGTTGCAATGAACGGTAAACCTTGTGTTTTTACTTATGAAAACGATGTGCTCACCATTAATTTAGACAAAGAATATTCCCGCTCAGAAAGTTACACCGTTGTGATTGATTATCTTTCTAAACCAGACGAACGAACAACAGGTGGTTCTGCTGCTATTACAAGTGACAAAGGACTTTATTTTATTAATCCAAAAGGAGAAGAAAAAAATAAAATGCCACAAATCTGGACACAAGGTGAAACCGAGGCTAATTCCGTTTGGTTTCCAACAATAGATTCACCAAATTCTAAATCGAAACAAGAAATTTACTTAACAGTAGACAATAAATACGCAACACTTTCGAACGGTAAATTAATTTCTTCTACCAAAAACACAGACGGAACACGCACCGATTATTGGAAACAAGAACTTCCACATGCACCTTATTTATTTATGATGGGAGTTGGAGAGTTTAAAATTGTGAAAGATTTTTATACCCGTACAGATGGAACAAAAATGGAAGTAAATTATTACGTTGAACCTGAATGGGAAGCTAATGCAAAAGCGATTTTCGGAGAAACCCCAGCAATGATTGGTTATTTTTCTAACTTATTGGGTGTAGAATATCCGTGGGACAAATATTCGCAAATTGTTGTTCGTGATTATGTCTCAGGAGCAATGGAAAACACAGGAGCTGTGATTTTCGGTGATTATGTTTACAAAAATAACCGCGAGTTATTAGACGCAAACGACAATTCAACAATTGCCCATGAATTATTTCACCACTGGTTTGGCGATTTGGTTACGTGCGAATCTTGGTCGAACTTAACTGTAAATGAATCGTTTGCAAATTATTCTCAATTCTTGTGGGACGAGCATCGCTATGGTTTAGACGAAGCAGATTACCAAGCAATGAACGAGCAAGAAGGCTACAAACAAAGTGCATTAGGAAGTCAGTACCACAATCTTGTTTGGTTCGATTACGACGATAAAGAACAAATGTTCGACGGACATACGTATAACAAAGGCGGTCGAATTCTACACATGTTGCGGAATTACATTGGTGACGAAACATTTTTTGCGGGAATAAAATTGTATTTAAAAACCAATTCTTTCAAAGCAGCCGAATATACGCAGCTGCGTTTGGCTTTTGAGGAAGTAAGCGGTCAAGACTTAAACTGGTTCTTCAACCAATGGTATTTAGACAAAGGTCACCCGAATTTGAATGTCGAAATGACACAAGGAGCTGACTTGGTTTCGATAAGCGTTGAACAAAAACAAACCGAATTCAGCTATTTCAAATTACCAGTTGATGTTGCAATTTATGACGATAGAGGAACAACAGTTGAACGAATTTGGATTGAAAACGAAAACGAAACCTTCGAATTAAAGACAGTTGGAGTTGTAAAAACAGTGATTTTTGATAAGAACACAATGTTATTGGCAGATTTAAATCAAGAAAAACCGCATGCTTGGTTTGTGAATCAGTATACAAAAGAAAATCGTTGGTTTCATCGTAGAGAAGCACTTGTGAATGGTGTTAAAACAATGGATGCAGCAGCTGAAAAAATGGTTTTAGAGGCGTTGAACGATGCGCATTTCGATATTCGTTCGCTTGCAATTGCCAAGTCCGGAAACTTATCTGATGCATCGAAACAAATAGCAATTCAAAAAATCAAAGTTTTAGTTGAAAACGATCCTCACTCCTATGTTCGTGCAGATGCTTTGCAATTTTTATCCGGAAATTTAACTGGAACAGATGCTAAATTAGCTCTAGAAAATCGTATTTTAAAAGACTCTTCTTATTTAGTAGTTGGAAGCGCACTTGTTGAGTTAAATAAAATTGACAATAACAAGGCATTAGAACTGGCTACTACTCTGGAAAATGAAAAAAACTCATCAGTTAAATCTGCTGTTTTAGAAGTATATAGCTCAAGTTCTAACCCGAAATATTTAACTTACTTCAAAACAATTTTTGAAAAAGATCAATTACAAGGAGGCGATTATTTCTCGGGCGCACGCTCAATGGTTGCTTATGTTTCTGGTTTAGAGCCAGATAAACAAAGAGATGCAATTAGTACACTCAAATTTATGTACAAAGAGAATGGTTATTTTGGCCAATTAGCGGTTCCGAGAATGATCGAATTTCTGACAGAAGCAGCTCAGGCTAAAAAAGAAGAATATGCAAGCGCTACAAATAAAAAAGCGGATGAATATGATGCCCTAATAAAAGACTATTCTGCAGTAAAAAAAGAATTAGGATTTTAAAATCGATTTAGTTTATTATAACGTTAAATCTCCTCATTTTGAGGGGATTTATTTTTTTTATACCCCTTTACTTTCCTACCTTTGAACTGAAAAATTTAAACATGAAAAAAATAGTACTTTCCTTTTCATTATTTGCAAGCATTTGCTTAAATGCGCAAACAGCAATATATGAGCCTTTTAACTTTAGTGTAGCTTTAACTGGTGGTGCAAACAACTGGAATACGCATAGTGGAACTGCTGGTCAATTAATTCCAACCGTTGGAACATTGAATTATACGGGTTTACCTGCAGGAACTGGCAATAAAATAAGTTTTGCTTCCACAAATTCTGAGGACGTTAACCGTGCAATTATAGGATATTCTGATTCTGTTTACTATTCTTTGGTTTTAAATGTGGCGAACACAACAAATATGTCTACAGTAGGCGACCATTTATTTGGTGTTGGAGGAACTACTGGAACTACCGCAATTACAACTTTGGGTGGTAGAATTTATATTAAAAGAATTGATGCTAGTAATTACCAAATTGGAACTGCAAATACGGGTGGTGCAGGTTTAGCAATAAACTATCACTTAACGAATTTACCAATCAATACGCCTATTTTTATAGCTGTTAAATTTAAACGATTTGCTGTTGGACCGTGTGAAGTAAAACTCTTTTTAAACCCAATTCCAGGAGCTTCAGAACCACTTCCAACATTAATAAATAATTCTGCTACACCTGTGTTTCCTTCTCTTATAGCTGGGTCTATCTATGCCCGTCAATCAGGAACAGCTGCAAATACTACGGGAAATGTTGAATTAGATGAAATTCGTGTTGGAGGAACATGGGCTTCAGTTACACCAAATGGCTGTGCAACTTCTTCCTCAATTTCACTAACCAATTGTGGTCCTTATACTTGGTTTGGAAATACCTACACTACTTCAGGAAACTACCAGCACGTAATTCCAAACGGAAATTCGGTTAGCTGCGATTCAACAATAAATTTAACCTTAACGGTAAATAATCCTTCTTCCTCTACTTTAAACGTTAATGCTTGTACTTCTTACAATTTTAATTCTACAGTTCTTACCGTAAGTGGAACATATTTAGATACAGTTCCGAATGCTGTTGCATGTGATTCAATTATTACGTTAAACCTAAATATAGTTTCTTCCTTAACGTATTATGCGGATGCGGATAACGATACTTACGGAAACCCATTGATTGATTCTATTTCGTGTGCTGTTCCAGTTGGATATGTTACAAATGGAAATGATTGTGACGATTCAAATGCAAGTATTACTGTTCAACAGAATTTTTATTTAGATCAAGATTCAGATGGTTATGGAAGCTCTACTACAATTTTGGCCTGTGTTGCGCCTCTCGGCTACGTTTCTAATAATACAGACTGCAATGATGCCAACGCTAACATAAATCCAGGAGAAACTGAAATTCCACTCAATGGTTTAGACGACGATTGTAATGGGAGCGATTCAATTCCTGTTTTTGCAGTAATAGCTCAATATTTATTCACAACAAACACATGTTTAACTCCGGCCGCATCTGTAGTTGTTCAACCAAGTAATGCAACTTTCAGTAACTATTCTGCATCAGCTAATTTAACTTGTGCAACTGGAACTGACTTTTTCAATTATTCAAATTGGAATTTAACTCCAACCATAGATCCTACTCAATTCTACTCGTTTTCTGTTACTCCAAGTACATGCAATAAATTACAAGCTCAGGAATTAAAATGGACACACCGAATTAGTGGTTCAGGAGGAACTCCAACAGTTAGTGTTAAAAGTAGTTTAGATAATTTCTCTGCAACACTTTACGCTGCTCCAATAACAGCAACCGGTGTAAACATCAATGAAGCTTTTTATTTACCGAGCCAATTCCATAATTTAACTTCATCGGTTGAATTCCGTTTTTACATTACGAACATGGGCGCAGCAGGAGCAACTTATCGCCACGACAATGTTTCCTTAAATGGAGCAGTTGTAACTCTTCCAACTCAAAGCTATTTTGTAGATGCAGACGGAGACGGATTTGGAGATCCTACCAACTCAATGATGGATTGTATTCAACCAATTGGTTTTGTTTTAAACAATACCGATTGCAACGATACCGATTCACTCCAATTCCCGGGTGCAATTTGGTATCAAGACAACGACAACGACGGGTTTGGTTCTTCTGTTCAACTTGTTCAATGTACTACACCTGTAGGATATGTTTCCATTACTGGCGATTGCAATGATGCAAATAATTTAATTACTGGTCCGCAAACATATTACGCAGATACAGACAATGATTTATTTGGCGACCCAAACAATACGCAAATCGCTTGTACGCAACCATTAGGATTTATTACTAATAATACAGATTGTGACGACAGTAATTCAGCAATTACTAACCCAGTAATCGTTTTCTTTTTGGATGCAGATAACGACGGATTTGGCGACGCTACCAACACACAAGTTGCGTGTGTTCAGCCGCTTGGTTATGTATCTGATAATACAGATTGCAACGATTCAGAATCTACAATGTATCCGGGAGCTCCAGAATTGTGTGACGATATTGACAACGATTGCGACAATTCTATTGACGAAGGCTTAACTCTTCTTACTTATTACAACGACTTTGATGCAGACGGTTTGGGCGATCCTTCACTTGCGCTTCAAGACTGTTCTATTCCGTTTGGTGGTGTGGTAAACAACGATGATTGCGACGACACCGACCCAACTCTTAACGCTGGCGCATTTCAGTATTTTATTGACAGTGACAATGATGGTTATGGAGATGTGAACAACTCAATATTTGATTGTAGTGCCACTTCTCCACTTACAAACTATGTGCCCGATTCAACAGACTGTAATGACAATTTAGCAAGTGTTAATCCGAATGAAGTTGATGTTTTTGGTGATGGAATTGATCAAAACTGCGACGGAGTAGATGGAAACTTAAATCTACAAGAATTAAACAACTTGATCTTCAGTATTTATCCTAATCCCGGAACAACTTTCACACGTATTTCGGCAGAAGGATTAACTTCAATAGAAGTTTTTACATCTAACGGAACACGTTTAATTTTAGGCGCAAATTTAGTTGGTAATTCTATAGATTTAAACACCGCTGAATATGCTTCTGGTGTGTATTTCATTCAAATTACAGCAAACGAACAAACTAAAACAGTTCGTTGGATAAAAAAATAAAAGAAAAAAAGAAGTTTTTAATGAAAGTCTGCAGGAAACTGTAGACTTTTTTGTTTCCAATTAATTTCATTTTACAAAATATAAATATAAAATAGTTTGAAAAATACTGAGAATCAATACGTTTAACTAACTTCAAAAAATGAATTCGGATTTAGTCACCAAAATTAATTTGTTTAAAAATTGTTTAACATCTAATAGTTCATTATTTTTCACAAAAAAATAGTTTGTACTTCTAACTGAAGAATTATTTTTGCAGAAGTTAATTATGATGGAAACAAACGAATACATATTAATCGAAAAGGAAGAAGTTGCAAACCTAGTGTTTCCAAGCTCAGACATTTTGGTAAACGAGCGAGAACTAATTTCGCAGCGCAAACTAGCTGTGGAAAGAGCCAATTCTTTAGGAAACGGTGAGCACCACAAAGTAAAAATCTATTTTGCAGATGAAGTAAGCAGTAAAGTTGTACATACAACTATTTGGGCTGTTACTGATGAAGCAATTGTATTGAAACAAAATGTAATTTTACCAATAAAACGAATCATCAAATTAGAAATATAGTAACGCTATGTCTAAGAAAAAATCAATTATCAGTTACGAAAAAATGTCCATCGAGCAAAAGAAGGCACTTTTAGTTGCATATCCCGATGGTTTTGCAGGAAACACATCGAAAATGGTTAACCCAATTTCAGGAGAAGAATTCGACTCACTACTTTGGGAAACAGAAGAAATCATTTATCTTGTTAAATTGCCTAAAATAAGTTTCAAAACACCTTCTGTTGAAGAAGATGAAGAGGAATTCGAAGAAGATTTCGATAAATTTGATGGCAAAGAAGACGGAGAAGAAGATGCTTCAAATTCTGATGACGAAGAAGAAGAAGATTCTTATGGCGACAAAGAAGAAGCTGATACTGAACCTAGCGAAGACGAAGACGAATAATTTAGAATTCGAAGCTTTTCTTAGCGCTCAAAAGTTTTTAGTGTTTTATCCATTTCTTCCAAATCAGAATAAAAATCAGCTCCAAATGCACGAATAAGTGGTTCTTTTAGGAATTTATAAACTGGAACGTCTAGTTTTTCGCCGCATGCACAAGCTGGAGCACAAATTTTCCATTCATCGTAATTCAATGCATGCATCTTCCCTACTTTGTTCACTCGAATCGGATAAAGGTGACAAGAAATGGGTTTTTTCCAAGTTGTATCTCCTTTTAGATAAGCCTTTTCTATTGCACATTTGGTAATTCCTGTTTCATCAAAATAAACGAAAGCGCATTCCTTTTCATTCACTAAACTAACAGCAGGAACGTTCCATGGATCCATATAAAAAACCCCATTTTTCTCTACTGCTTCAATTCCTTCTGATCGCATGTAAGGTTTAACTTTGTCGTAAACCTCTTCTAAAAGATCTATTTCCTCCGATTTTAGAGGTGCACCTTGGTCACCTTCAACACAACATGCCCCTTTGCAAGCATTTAGATCACAGACAAACTTGCGGTCAAACAATTCTGTGGAAATTAGTTTATTGTCGACTTCAATTATCATTGTTCGAAATAGTTTATAAGTTCAGTTAAATCATTAAAAGTAGAATCTGCTACAATTAGTTTGGGCTCGGGGTGGTGCGATTTTTCGGGAATACATACTACTTTCATACGAGCAGCTTTTCCTGAAATAACACCATTTAAGGAATCTTCAATAACTAAACACTGTTGCGGTTTCACTTGAAGTGTTTCTGCACATGTTAAATAAACGGCTGGATGTGGTTTCCCATATTTTTCATTTTCGGCGGAATGCACAAAATCAAAATAACTTTTCGCCTTAATTTTGGTTAAAATTGTTTCAATTAAAATAATGTAGGAAGAGGTTGCCAGACCAATTTTCAAGCCTTTTTCCTTGAAATAAATCAACGATTCTATTACTCCCGGAAGTGGAACTGCTTGTTCGGTCAATAATTCGACCATTCGTAGCACAATTTTTTCTTCCACTTGCTTGGGAGAATAATTTTCCCAAGGAGAAATTTCAAACCAATATTCACACACTTCATCTATTCGCAAACCAACTGTTCGTTGAAAGTCTTCGCGTGTGAGCGTGCATCCAACTTCAGCGAAAACTTGTTCCATTGCAACTTTCCAAATGGGCTCAGAGTCTGTTAAAACACCGTCCATGTCGTAAATTACTGCTTTAAAATCTGTGAGTTTCATTTCTTTTTAGTTCTAAAATCGACCGTGTATATTTTTCCACCAATGAATTTCGTTTTTTCATCTGCCACAAAAACCACACTTGTATTCTTGTGTACGCACAAACTTTCTTTCTGAGAAATGGGAAGCATTAATTGATGGTCTTTAAATTTGGGTTTATTATCAGCGAAGGTATAGCGAATAACGCGGTTATAGGTTAGAAGATATAAATAATTTTCATGAAAATCTGCTGCAGTAATGGCATCCCGATACATGTCTCTTTTTCCAACAACAATGTAATGTTTCTTTTTTAATTTATAGTTTCCTGGTTTAGTTGGGAATTGATAAATCATACATTTTCCATCAAAGGGAACGCTTCTGCATTTGGTAAACAAATAAAGTGAGTCGTTTTTCCATGCCATTGCTTCACAATCGTAGTGAAAATCTGATTCGTTTGGTGGAAAAGCAGTTTGTTCTTTGAATGCGATGTGAATTTTCTTGGGTTCAACATCTTTATTATCCGCAATTTTCTTAGCGTTTATTTTATAAATAACTAGGTTTTTTCGATCATTTGAGTTGTTTCCAAAGTCGCCCAAGTAAACGAAACCAGAATCGTCGCAAGTAATGTCTTCAAAATCGGTGTTTTTTGTGTCTTTTAACTCGCATTTATGACGAATTGAGCCATCTAGATTTAGCACATATAATTTTGCTTCGTTTCCACTGTCGTTGTGGGCTACAATTGTTGAGTCGTTCAAAAAATCCCAGCCAGAAATTTCCTTTAATTCTTCGGGAACATCGCCAATTTTTTTAACTGTTGCACCAAGAAATAAAAAAAAAGAACAAACAAACAGGATGCGCATCATGTGGCAAAGTTAATTCTTTTGATTTGCAAACGACTACTCTTCGAATAATTCGTCTATCATTGTTTGAATTTCTTCGAAGTGATCTAATGCAACAATTGCAATCGGATGCGAGTCGCTGTTGAGTGGAAATTGAACAATTGCCAAGTCGAATTCCTCTAAATAATCTTCCGCGTCAAAAATCATTTCAAACATTCCATTTGAATCTTCCTCATCTTCTTCAGAAAACACCTCATCTTTAATTTTACCTTTTGAAAGATGTATAATTGCGTCGTTTAACTCTTCGGCATTGGCTTTGTAATCTAATTCGCGCAAGAAATTATTGTCTTCTAATTTATCTAAAAGGTAAGACAGGGTTTGTTCAGGGTTTCCTGCCTCGTTAATTCCTCTGTTACTAAAATGAAGTGCGCAATTTTTATTGAAAAACTCTAGCTGATTTGAATCTGAATCGATTAATTCTTTTGCAAGTTGATGACTAAAACTTTCGTTTTGTGTGAGTAAAAGCAATAAATCGAAATATTTTTGTTCTGTTTTCATCTTGTTTTTAAAACTATTTATTCGTTTTAAGCACAATATAATAAATTTTAAGCGTTACTAAACTGATAAAATTACATCAGATACTAAAAAATGAAAAACATACTTCTTTATTCGATAGTCTTAATCTACGTAACCGGAATTAGCCAAACAAATAATTACGCAGACGTTGCCCTAATAGTGAACGACAACAGCCCTATTTCTATTGAAATTGGAAACTATTTTCAAAACGCTCGAAATATTCCAAATCAAAATGTAATTCATGTGAATGCGCCTACTAGCGAACGAATCACAGACATAGAGTTTATGCAAATAAAAACACAAATTGAAAATCACCTCCTTACTTATAATTTGGCTGATTCAATCAATTATTTAGTTACAACTAAGGGACTTCCTCTTAAAATAAATAGTGGCTGTTTTTCAGATTCGCTTCCCGATTTATCTTGTGCTTCCTTTGACTCTGAATTATCTCTTATTCTGGGAAATTATGCAAGTTCTATAGGTGAATCAAGTTCTATTCCAAATCCTTATTTCAATTACACATTGCATTTTTCTAGAGATTTGTTTGGCATTTATTTAGTAACTAGGTTAGATGCTTACACAAAGACTGATGTTATAAATCTTATAGATAGAAGTGGGCCTTCAGTTGGAGTGAACAAAAATTCAGCTAAAGCAATCGTTGATGTTAGTAATAGTACTGGCGGTGATTCATCTTTTTTTAAGTCTGCATTTGAACCAGCATATAATTCTTTGAACACCAATTTGTGGAACACAGATTTTGACTTAAATTTTGTACCATTAGTAAGCCAAAATAATGTTTTAGCTTATCTTGGAATTGGTCATGGTCCCTTGCCATTTCAAGCCCTCGAAAACGAATGGATAGACGGGTCATTTGGAGTTATGGAAATGTGTAATTCTTCTTATACATTCGACCTTGCATCTAAAGATTCTGCAGATTTATTACTTGGAGATATACTAGCTGAAGGTTGCACTAGTGGATATGGAAATGTGGATTTCGTCTTTTTTGGCAATATAATGGACCCTGAAATTTTAGTTAATCGGTATTTAGAAAATAGTCAAAATTTTAATCTTGCGGAGAGTTTTTACATGGCAGCGAAAACGCTTTCGTGGCAAACAGTTATTATTGGCGATCCGAAAGCGAGCATAGTAATCGACAACACACTTAGTGCGAAAGAATTAGAAAAAGAAAGAATAACAATTTACCCAAATCCAAGTAATGAAAAAATAACTATCAATACCGATCAACTTATCAATTCTATAACTGTATATGACGTAAAAGGCTCAAAAATGATATTACTTTCTCAATTAGAAAGCAAAATAATTGAAGTAAATCTTGACTTTTTAAACAGTGGTATTTACACAATTCTTATTGAAACAGATAAAGCAATTTTTCAAGAAAAGTTAATCAAAACTGATTGAAAAAAAGTCTAAATGAATTCACAAAAACTTCATCACCTCCTCCACATCTGCTGGCGAATCTATGTTCGGTGTTTCAATATCTGTTTCTACTACCCGAATTTGGTAGCCATTGAATAACCAACGCAATTGCTCTAAAGACTCAATTTGCTCTAATTCACAAATTGGTAATTGAGTAATTTGTTTCAAAATTTCACTTCGATAGGCATACAAACCAATGTGGCGCAAAAAGGGAAACGACGTTCGAATTTCTTCTTTTGCATTTACCGAATTTGGAATTGCACTTCTCGAAAAATACAACGCATTCTGCTGTGCATCAACAACCAATTTTATGCGATTCGAATTTTGAAGATCTTCCTGCGAAATTGTTCGTGAAGCCAATGTGGCTATTTGAACATCGGGATCTGAAAATGCAGAAAGTAATTGGTCTAACTGACGGGCATCAACCAATGGTTCGTCGCCCTGAATATTGATTACCACATCGTATTCCGTAGCTAGTTTTTCTACAACTTCTGCGCATCTATCAGTGCCTGTTGTATGAAACTCACTTGTCATTACTACTTTTCCACCAATCGCTTCCATGTTTTCAACTATTCGTTGATCATCTGTTGCAACAACTAAATCTGTCAATAATGTAGCTTTTATTGCGCCTTCATAAACTCGCTGAATCATGGTTTTTCCCTTTAAATCGATTAAAGGTTTGCCAGGAAAACGACTTGAACCGTAACGAGCTGGAATAATGCCAAGTATGCGCATAGTTTTTTCTTCAAAAATAGAAATATAAACTGTTTTCCGCTATCGAATCATTAAATGAAAAACTTATTTTTACATCCATGAAAACAATTATTGGTTTTTTAAGTGTTTTGATTTTCAGTATTAACGGTTCCTCAAAACCTAGTTTGAAAAAATTGGAAGCCAATTTAGTTTCCATTCAGTCGGTTTACACCTTAGAAACGCTCGATTTAACTAAAAACTGTGTTGGTTTTTCGGCTCCAGTGAGCGCGCGTGCATTCGCCTACATAAGCTTGGGAATGTATGAAGCAAATAAAGCAGTTTTTTCTATTGACGGTTTAAAATTAGATCAGCTAAATGCCTACGCTCCATTTCAAAACAACATAGAAATTACGCGAAAAGAGGCTTTTGTGAACGAAGTAATGCATGGTTTGTGTAGTTATTTCTATCGAAGTATGTCTGAATTCGACCGTAGTAAATTGAACAAAATTCACAAGCAGTTTCAAAAAAAATATACATCTTGTTCCAAAACCGATTCCATTCAAGCAAACAATTTAATTGCGCACATCGTGAATTACGCTAAATCTGATGGCGCAGACAATGCATATTTGAATAACTATCCGGAAGATTATGTTGCCCCAAATTGCAAATCTTGCTGGACCAAAACAATGCCTGGGTTTTTCCCTGCGCTCTTGCCCTATTATGGAAATACACGGCTTTTTCTAGCAAAATCAGAACAATTAATAGCAGAAGTAAATCCAATCGCGTTTTCAATAGACAGCAATTCTCAAATCTATTCTGAAGCAATAAAAATTATTGATTTAACCAAAAGCGGTAAAAAGGAATACGAAATAATTGCTGAATATTGGGACGATTCTCCGGGTTATTCAGGAACACCACCCGGACATTTAATTTCACTAACAAACCAATTGTTTGGCGAGCAAAAACTTCAACTAGAACAACGATTAAATTGTTTACTTACCCTTACCTTAGCTATGCAAGATGCCTTCATTCTTTGTTGGAAACTTAAATACAAGTTTAATTTTATTCGTCCAATTAGCTACATCCAACAACACATAGATCCAAAATTTAATTCTTTCATTGCAACTCCTTCTTTCCCTGAATTTACAAGCGGTCATTCATTTCAATCTGGTGCAGCAGTTAAAATTATGGAAAACTTTTTCACCCCTTGCAACGGCTTTCAAGACAAAACAAATGTTTCGAGAACAGATATTATTGGCAAGCCGCGCAGCTTTTCAAATTTTGACGAGTTGGGAAAAGAAATTTCAATTTCTCGGTTATATGGTGGAATTCATTTTTATAGCACACTCGAAATAAGCTATGAATTAGGAACAATTCTCGCACAGCAATACCTTACCAATTTCGTTAGCAATGAAGAATAAATTTTTAGTTCTTCTACTTTTACCAATCGTGGTTTTAGGGCAGAAAAGAAGTTTCAAAGAAGTTTCTGATAAAGTAGGAATGAATTACCGATATGCTGGGAACGATTTTCAAATGGCCGGTGGAGGTGTAACTATAATCGATTTCAACAACGATGGATGGGAAGATGTTTTTCAAGCTGGCGGTGTTTTTCCTTCCAAATTATGGATGAATAAAAACGGACATTTTATTGATTTTACTTATAAGTTGGGCCTTGATAGTTTGTCGAAATTTTTTATTCAAGGAACCGTTTCCGCCGATTTGAACAACGACGGTTTTGAAGACTTAATTGTTGCAAATTATGGATCTGGAATGAGTCGTGGCGACCATCAGTTTCCTGTTATCTTAATAAATAATAAAGGCAAAAACTTCAAAATTCTATCCTTAGAAAAAACAATTCCCATAGGAAATTATTCTTCCGTTGTGGTTGGAGATGTAAATTTAGATGGTTTAACAGACGTTTTTTACACGAATTATGTTTCTCAAATGGGAGCGCTATACGATTCTCTTGGAAATACTGTTGGCTATAACCCCAGTTGTGATCCGAATGTGCTTCTTTTAAATAAAGGCGATTTTGAATTTCAAAACGTTTCAAAAGAATGGGGAATAGCGGATTATGGTTGCGGATTAGCGGCTAGTTTCACCGACCTAAACAATGATTCTTATCCCGATTTATTGCTTCTGAATGATTTTGGTGAATGGACTAAATTAGGAAACAAATGTTATCTCAATAATTATCCAAAACCCGGCTTTAGCGATGTATCTGAAAGATTTCACTTCACGAGCGAAATGTATGGAATGGGAGTTGGAAAAACTGACTTTAATCGAGACGGCGATTTTGACTATTACTTGAGTAATATAGGTAAAAATCAGTTTTTAAGTTTTAATGGCAAGCAATTTATTGATTATGCAGATAGTTTAAATGTTTCTGAACTTAAATCTACAGATAAAAAAATGAGTACGAGTTGGACACCCGTTTTTTTCGATTTCGATTTTGACGGCGACGAAGATTTATACCTCACCAAAGGAAATGTGGCAACATTGGTTCCGCCTGCAAAAATCAAAGATCCGAATAAATTCTACTTAAATGAAAATGGACAATTCTTCGATTTCAGTGATTCTGTTGAATTGAACGATGTTTTATCGCACCGTGGAGCGGTTTTTACAGATTTCGATCACGACAAGGACCTCGATTTGATTTCATCAGTGGTGAAATTGCCTTGGGCAGCTTTTCAGGGTTTAGACCAAAAAATTAAAGTTTACGAAAACTTTTCTGATCAAGGAAACTGGATAGGAATTCGACTACGAGGTATGAAAAATTGCAATTCGGATTGTTTTGGTGTAAAAGTAAAATTATACACTAAATCTGGCATTTTAATTAAAGAAGTGGATGGTGGAAGTGGTCAGGCGTCTCAATCTTCAAAAGTTTTATACTTCGGTTTAGGGAACGAAACGAGCTTCGATAAAATTGAAATCTATTGGCCGAAAGAAAAAATTCAAACCCTTTACGAATTAGAAATCAACCAAATTAAAACAATTAAATCAATTCAGAAAAAGCGAAAAATAAAAAAGTGAATTTTACTTTTTTCAATTTTTAATTAAAAATTTCCATTTCCTTTCATTCCTAAAAAGCCATTCCATGTGGGTTTAGCACTCGAATTGAGTGGTAAAACAAATATTGAACTAGTTGAAATGTTGTCTGAAGTAATGTCAATTGAAGAAACTGAAACAACTATTTCCAATTTCCCATCGCCATCCAAATCAACCAAGAACGGACTAGCTGCCATTGAACAATCTGTTTGTTTTTCAGTTAAATACGAACTCGTTTTTGTAATGGGGTCTATTTGTTTCACCCGCCAAGTTATACTTTTACTTTCAAAATCTACTTGGTTTTCAATAAACAGAATTTCGTCTAATTTATCACCGTTCATATCTATAGAAACTGCAGGAGAAAACTGATTCAAACCTTCGTTTGCTTCGTATAAAATTGTTCCGGTTTTTCCATCAAAAACAACTTGTTTGAAAGAGGAATAATTTGGAAACTGACCTTTTGCAAAAATGGTAAATACATCCGGAATTTTATCTGAATTGAAATAAGCAAGTGTTGGGGTAACGTATGACTCAAAACCACTAAATGATTTTTTCCACATTACTTTTTTTGTAGAATAACTGTAGGCTTCAATAATTCCATTCATATGAATTGCGACAATGTCGTTGCTTTTATCATTGTTTAAATCACATATTACAGCATTTAAAATAAAGCCCTTATTTGTATCTTTTAAGAGAACTTGACTACTTTTTAAATCCGTTGCCAAGAATTTTTTAAGTGGAATTGTACGCAAAGTTCCCCCAACGGTTTCTCCTCCCGATCCGTAAAGTAAAATCTCTTGTTTATTTGCATCTAAAAAGGTTTGCGGAGCGAAGTAGCTTTCTTTCTTTTCGTTGAAGAGTACGTTTTTAATGATTTTTCCTGTTTTACTTGATAAAATCATTATTCTTCCTGTTAGTCTATTTTTTACACTCGGAAGCGCCATGTGATCTCCTGAATTAGTTACTAAAAGATCTTTGAAACCGTCTTTGTCATAATCAATTGTAAACTGACAAGCAAAGAAATTGAACCAACCTTCTTTGTGAGGATTAGTTAATGAATCGGGCCAAAATTCCCAAATTTTTTCGCCTGTTTTTCCATTTACACAAAAGAACAGTGCGTCGCGTCCGCCAATAAAAACATCTGGAATAGTGTCGTTATTTATGTCTTTAAACAATGCAGAAGTATATACTTGAGATCGTGCTGGCACTCTCCAAAGAAGTTCTCCAGTTTTTCCATCAAAAGCCAAAACCCCCGATTGTGTTTTCGTATATTCTATTCCTCCACCAATCACAATATCGAGCACATTGTCTTTATTCAAATCTATTGCACGTGGAGAGGAGAAAAAATTACAAGAATCTACCCGTGTTTTCCAATTTAACTGCGAAAAAGTGTTCAAATTAAAACAAAGGAAAAGCGATATAAAAAACAATTTCATGGGATAAAACTAAGTATAGTATTACACATTTACCAAATAGATTAGAAAAATGAGCAAAATTTAGAAAAAATTAATTTTTAATAAATTTATAGCTACAAAGAATAAAATCAAATTTATTCATCAAACTACATATATATACCCCTGAATTTAAGTCACTTATATCAATATTTTTATTTTTTTCAGTAGTTCCAAATTTAACCTTTTGACCTGAAATTGAATAGATCTCGTATTTTGTATTTAAATCATCTTTTGTAGCAATTGCATCCAAAGAATTTTTATTACAATTCATAACTGATATAGAATTTTCATCAACCACTTTTATAAAAATATCATTATACTGATAAATTCCATTAATATGGTATTCATTTCTTTGATGAATAAACTTTATTTTGTCATTGAAAATAAATTTTTTTTGTCTCAAAACATGAATTAATTCCCCTTCATGTTTTTCAAAACATTCAATCTCAATAATTATTTGTAAACTATCTGAATTGTTAGTTACATTTTTTATATTATAAATTTCATTCCAAGTGTTATCAAAATAAGATACAAAATTTTCAGGCACAGAATAGGTAGATTTTTCGTAGTTGAAATCACTATTTTCAAAAAGTTCATTTAAATCTTTTATGATACTAGTATCTTGTTCATTTTGAGAAAAAAAATTGAAATTAATAATCAATATCAGAACAACTATGAAATATTTACTCTTTTTCATTTTTTTTAATTTTATATTTAATTGATAATACAATGTTGGGTTCAAATCCCTTAATGGGTAGTTTATTGTCAATAGGATTATATGTAATCTTATTGTTTTTTAAAATAATATATGATGGATTAAAAAAACCAAACTCAAAATTTAAATTATCAGATATTTTCCTTTCCAAATATACACCCAAATCTAAAGAAATTACATTTTGTTTTGTTTTAGTGAAATCTGTTTGTTTGTCTGTTTCATCTATTGTAACAGTGTAATAATATTCAAAATAATCAGTCAGTCTGTAAAAGCTTGAACCTAATCCAAATTTCAATTTTAATTTTTCATTACCCCAAATTTGTCTGTTAATAACAATAGAAGTTGAAAATCCTTTAAAATTATGTTTAAATCCTTGACGTTTGAAATAACCTGGGTGAAATATTTGATAAATCCCAGAATAACCGTCTATTTCAGGTTGAGAAAAGGTAGCTTTACCATAATAACCTACACCAAGAGAAAATCCTATATTCCATTTATTTAAATTTTCTAACTACATGACAAAAACTGGTAAATATCCACATCTAGTTGTTTTTGAGGTTTTAACAAGATATTGGCGATGTATTCAAGCCCATATTTGAATAAACTTTTGGCTCTGTATCCGTGT
>JANNWW010000121.1:0-4119 GCA_031409255.1 Crocinitomicaceae bacterium | reverse complement strand
TTAGAAATATTAAAGCATGGATAAGAGGAATTCATTCGTGGTGCTCAAAAAAACACATTCAATCCTACATGGATGAAACAACTTACCGATACAATCGAAGAAACCATAGAACGACTATGACTAATCTCTTTTTAAATCGAGTAATAAATAAAAAATCATTGTCCATGAATGAATTAATTACCGTTGCGAACTAGCTTGGTAACCCTATAATTTAATTAAAGCGAATGACGAAAAATGGATAAATATCCAATTGAAATCGAAATCTATTCTAGAATATTTAAAGATAGAGATTATTTCAGCTAATGACTTTATGGATAAATATGATGGGGAAGATGGTGAAGAATGGGATGGTGTTAAAGGGAGGAAAATTGAATAATTAGGGAATGTATCAAATTAGTTATTTTCGTAAAAACCAAATATTATACAGCTGCTTATCAGGTAAAAATTAAATAAAATTACTGTTCAAAATAGACTCTAAATCTGCTATCAAAAAGTTCGAAGTTTCTCCTCTAGGGGTCACAAATGGAACTCCGACTTATTTAAGTCGGAGTTTTTTATTTTAAAGCACGTTCAAAATGTATTTAGATAAGCGAAGGAAAATGAAAAAGCTATAACTGCGATAGCAGTTTGGGGTTCTATGTTTTTAAGAACAAAACACTGGAATATGAAATACTATCGAGGTCACTCTGAAAAACTAAGCACTTTTCATTCATAACTTATCCCCAATAAATAATGCGAAGAACTTTAGCTCTTTAACATTGTTATTAAATTACTAATTATCATGTTTTCATTAAATATGTTTGATGAAAATTTTGTTGATTGCACCTTTACTCTTGAGTAACTCTGCTGCAGATTTACTTAAGAAAAGCAGGATTTTGATTGATTAAACTGAAAAAAAATGAAATTACTTCTAATTACTCTTGCGTTTAGCATTTATACTCAAACAGACATGAAAGAGATTTATATATTCAACAGTAAAACGAAGGTCAAAGAATGGCGAATTGTTAATGACAATGTAATGGGTGGAATTTCAAAAAGTTCGCTAACTTTTTCAGATGCCGGAAATGGGCTGTTTGCGGGTCACGTTTCACTTAAAAATAATGGAGGTTTTGCATCTGTTCAATTAAATACGTCAATTAAACTTACAGAAGAAACAAAATTTGTTGTTTTGAGAGTAAAAGGAGATGGAAAGGTGTATGAGTTTCGTTTGAAAAGCGAAATTTCTCAGTCAGAATCCTATGTTCATCAATTCAACACCACTAAAGAATGGGAAATAATAAAGTTGTCCATTGGCGAGTTTTATCCGCAGTTTAGAGGTCGGAAATTGAATACGCCCAATTTCAATTTTGAATAAATAGAACAAATTAGCTTCCTGATTTCAAATAAACAAGAAGAAGATTTCGAATTGTTAATTGACTGGATTGGTTTAGAGTAAAAGATTCGTTTACTTTAAATAAAAATTCTACTTCGAAGCTACGTAATAGAAATCCAAACAATCGTCAATAGAATCTGTTAAATGATAATCTGTCCAGTGAATAGATTTGGTGAAATAATCTGCTTCAATAGATAATTTATTTCGGTTTCTTCGGTTCATGAATTCGTAGGGTTTACGGAGAATCCAATTTGGAAGCCACCACTGCATATTGAAAATATCGAAACGCATCATTTTGTCTACAGACTCCTTGTTTTTTGTCATGTAGGAAGTGATTTTTTCATTTCCGTGCACACCTTGGGTTTCAACGCCAGTGAAATAGTTTTTCATTAAGCTCAACAAGTCGTTTGAAGTATATTCGCGCTCGTGCCAAGGATTGCGCGAAAGTGATTTCTTTTTGTTGCAAGTTGTAAGAACTAATTTTCCGCCTGGTTTCAAAACACGGTTAATTTCTTTTAGAAAAGTTTTGTCGTCTTTGATGTGTTCAATTACTTGAAAAGTAACTGCAAAGTCGAAGGTGTTATCAGGGAAAATGGAAAGATCTGGTAGGTTTATAATTTTGAAATCGTGTTCCGGATGTTTGGCTGAAAGTTCTGAAATACAAGTTTCATTTTTGTCTAGGCCCGTGTAATGTTCGCTAACGGAGATCAATGCTTCGGTTCCGCGCCCAATTCCACACCCTAATTCTAAAACTTTACCTGATAGCATTGTTTTACATGTTTCATACGGAAACAATAAGCGTTGGTGAATTGGGTTGTCTGATACCAAATCATTACTTGTAATTTCTGTTTTTGAATATTTCATCTGTTCTATTTTCCTTGAAGTGTGTAAAGTTAAGATTTCAAATCTTATTCTGAATTAGTTACACAAAAAAAAGCGGTATAGTTTTTAGAACCATACCGCTAAGTAGTAGTGATTATTGGTTTTTTATCTGAGTATTGTTACATGACCGAGTTCTGTTCTTCTGGCATCGTTTCGAGAAGTTTTGAATTCAATTTTCCAAACATAAACCCCATCTTTAACCATTTCAGCTAAATAAGTTCCGTCCCATCCAACTTCCGTATTCTTAGATTGAAATAAAATTTCACCCCATCTATTGAAAATTGTTAGTTCATAATCCATTGGGTCAAAACCAGCAGTGAATACTGGTTTAAACGTGTTGTTGTATTCATCTCCATCTGGCGTAAATGTATTTGGAACATAGAAAATTAATTCCTCTTGAACAGTTACAAGAGCAGTTGCAGAATCTATACATCCAAATTGTGATGTTGCAATTAACAAAATTTCGTATGTTCCCGGAGTAGCACTAAATGTATGTTCCGGTGAAACTTCAACAGAAGATCCTCCATCCTGAAATGCCCATTGATAAGAAACGGCATTCGTACTCGTGTTGTTCATAACCGAAACGGGGTTCAATTCAGAAACAGTTGATGGAGTAGGAGCAAAGCTTGCTATCGGATCAGGAGAAACGCAAATGTAATTGTTTATTGTTGTTGTTCCTTGGCAACCCAAAGCAGATTCAGTTTGCAAAGAAACGGAATAACAACCAACTTGAGTGAAGGTGTGAACAATTGGTCCGCAACCATTTATAACGGTTCCGTCGCCCAGGGTCCAAACACATCCTGTTCCAACTCCAGTGTTGGTTAATGTTACTGTTAAAGGAACGCAACCAATTGTGGTATTGGCTGAAAAACTTGGTACAGGACTACTTTCAATACTAACTGTAACGTCGTCTGTATCTAAACATCCAGCCGCATTTTCTCCCGTTAAAGTATAAGTTGCGGTTGCACCTGGTGTAAAAGCTACACCATTAATAACTCCGCTATTCCATGTTAAAGTAGGAGCTCCAAGTCCGGATAAAGTTACTTGAGTGCCTTGACAAACACCTTGATCTGCGCCTGCGTTAACCACTGGTAAATCAAATATATTTATAGCAAATGTATCGCTCGGCGGACACAAGGCACCCGGAGCTTGGTAAGTTACAATGTAATTCCCAGCTGTTGAAGTATTTAAAGTAATTGCACCAGTTGCAATATTTAACGATAAACCCGCAGGTATAGCAGAATATGTTCCGCCACCAGCTCCAACAATTGTTGAAGTAGGATTTAATTCATCTTTGCAATGATTGTGTTTAGGATACGATAAATCTACAACTCCGGAACCAGACATAATTCCAGAAACAGTTACCACACACCCATTGTCATCTTCCACATTGAAGGTGTAATTATCTCCTTGTTGAACATTTCCCAGAACAATTGTTCCTCCCGGAGCACAACTTGTATTTACAAATACTGCAGTTGCTGGGCTCATAGAACCAGCAACAACTGTATAATTCGAACCGTCAACTGCTGGCAAACCTCCAATAAAAGAAGCGGTTACAGTTTCAGCAGCACAACTTTGAACGTGCGAAGTTGTAAATGGAGGTAAATATTGAACAGGATAAATTGGACCAAGTTCATAACAAGGAACAGTTGTGTTTACGTAAGAATATAAATTTGTTGGTAAACTATACATAGTTATTGGAACAAAATAAACAATGTTGTCTGTGAAAACACCCGGATAAGCATTTAACCAATATTGATCATTCAATTCTGTTAAAGTTCCATTTCCAACAACGCCAAGTAAGCACGGATCATCACCAACTTCTGCAAGTGCAGTTGGGATTAAACCAATTGTTGGTGGACAGG
>JANNWW010000120.1:0-37101 GCA_031409255.1 Crocinitomicaceae bacterium | reverse complement strand
CGCCAGCACAGAAAAAAGCAGCTTTCGTAAACGAACAGAAGCATTTAATTTTACGTGCTCCGCATCCTTCGCCACTCTCATCTTACAGAGGTTTCTTTGGAAGTAAACCCTTCTCAAAAATAAATGAGCACCTAGTTTCTCTTGGAACGAAACCCATCAAATGGACGAAAATTTGAGTTTATTCACATAATGTTAAAAATTAAATTTTTCTTTCTCAATAGAATTCTCTAATTTTGGGATAATACGTAAATAGAAGTATGTTTGATTGGGAAGAAGAGGCACAAGAAAATGATTTTCAGAACGATTTAGAACGTTTTGAAAAACAACTCAACGAAGACAATGTTGGTTTCTACGATGCAGAACAAATTGAACATTTTATCGATTATTTTTTGTCGCTAGGAGATTTTAGTTCGGCTGTTCGTGCTGCCGAAGTTGGCATTCATTTGTTCAACTTTAATTCATTGTTTTACATTCGAAAAGCACAGTCGCTTTCTGCATTAGGATCTCTAAAGCAAGCTTTAATGGCATTAAGCGAAGCAGAACAACTAGAACAAAAAACTGCAGAAATTTTCGCGACAAAAGCAACAATTTTTTCACAAATGCACGATTCAAAACGGGCAATTAATTTGTTTGTTCGTGCACTCGAATATGCAAACGAAGAAGATGCAATCGAAATTTACAACGATCTAATTTCTGAATATATCAATATTCGTGAATTCGATAAAGCCATCAAATACATTCAACTTTTATTAGAAGCAAATCCTAAAAATGAGGTTTTAACTTACGAATTAGCATTTTGTTACGAACGATTAGATAAACTCGAAGAAGCCAAAAATGTGTACACCGCATTTTTAGAAGAAAACCCCATGTCGTTTACCGCTTGGTATAATTTGGGCAATACCTATTCAAAATCAGACGAACACCAATTGGCATTAGAAGCCTATGAATTTTGTTTGACAATTAATTCAAAATTCACTCCCGCAGCTTTTAACAAAGGTAATGCTGAATTGAACCTCGAACAACACGAAGATGCAGTTAATTCTTTCACCTATTGCTTGCAAATTGACGGTGAAGATGCAATGACCTATTGCTATTTAGGCGAAGCGCATGAGCAATTAGAGAAACTAGATGAATCTTGGTCGTTTTATCAAAAAGCATTGAGTTTAAACCCGGATTTAAGTGAAGCTTGGCTCGGACTTGGAATAGTGAAAGATTTACAAGGGAAACCAAAAGAATGTTTACATTATTTAGAACGCGCAATTGAAATTGATCCGCAAATGGATGGCTATTTTCACGTTTACGCAGGTGCGCTCGAAAATGCAGAAATGTTTATTGAAGCTGAAGAAGCTTATTTAGCTTGTTTAACGCTCAATGCTGAAAATGAAGACTGTTTTTTTGATTATGTAGAATTTTTGTTCGAAAAGCATCCGGAATTAACTTCAAAGTTTGTTTTAGAATTTGATGAAAAAAATAAAAAATTCTTTTCACGCATTGCTGTAGTCTACTTATTTTGGACACAAGGGCACATTGAAGTTGCGCTTCAGGCCTTTCGTTTGCTCATTGAAGAAGAAAAAGAACAAGCAAATGAATTATTTGTTCGATTCCCAGAACTAAAATCTGTAGAAGAATTTGTAAATTTGTTACGTTAAACCCAATTTAAAGTAAATTTACATACTAACAAATTCAAAACTAAACATGAATTTCAACTTACCATTTGTACCAGAAAGAACCTCTCAACCTAGAAAAAACGGACTAACCATGATGATGGACAAAGGTCTTAGCGTTCGTGAAGCAGAAGATTTTGTTGACATCAATGTAGAAATGACAGACATCGTTAAATTCGGATTTGGTACGGCTATCGTTACAAAACAATTGGAAAGAAAGTTGGCAATTTATAGAGAAGCAGGTTTGAGAACCTATTTTGGTGGAACTTTATTCGAAGTTTTTTATGCTAGAAATCGCTTCGATGATTATTTGCGCTTCTTAGATAAATACAACATGGATTTAGCTGAAATTTCTGACGGTTCAATTATCATAAATCACGACGATAAATTAGAATTAATACAACGAATGGCAAAAACACGCACTGTTTTGTCTGAAGTAGGTTCGAAAGATTCTGGAATTCTTATTTCTCCAAATCGCTGGATAAAAATGATGAGCTCCGAATTGGAAGCTGGGTCGTGGAAAGTAATTGCTGAAGGCCGTGAAGCAGGAAACGTTGGTGTTTTTAGACCAAACGGAACTGCACACACCATGTTGATCAATAAAATAATTGCAAAAGTAAAACCAGAAGATATTTTGTGGGAAGCACCACAGAAAAATCAACAAGTTTGGTTCATTAAATTGTTCGGTGCAAATGTTAATTTGGGAAACATTGCTCCAAATGAAATTATTCCACTCGAATGTTTGCGCTTAGGACTTCGCGGAGATACATTCTTCGAATTTCTTCCAAAAGATTACGCAGATCGGTTGAAACAAGTAGATTCAGACGAGCCAGAATTGGAAGAACAAGACTAAATCTTTAATTAAATGCTTCGTAAACGATTTGTAATTCAAGGACATAGTTCTCCTGTTTACGGTGCATCTTTTTCTTTTCCTTACATTTATTCAACTTCGGGCGACAAGAAAATTGCACGCTGGTTTTCTGATTCAGGAAAACAAGACCCTAGTTTTGTTGTGCGTTTAGAAGAAGTTGCTTATTGTATTGCAAGTTCTGAAACATACTTGTTTGTTGCCTCAACAAAAGGAACGATATCTTGCATTCACACCAATTCAAAGGAGCTTTTATGGGAGAAAAATTTGTTTGGACATGCTATTTTTTCAATTGAAATTGACGAAATTTCTGAACGAATTTATTTCGGAGACCATGAAGGAAATTTTACTGTACTAAATTTTACTGGTGAAAAACTTATTTCTCTTCCCTTGGCTTGTGGTAAAATTCGGGTAGTTAAAATTATCGAAAAACTTGTTTTCGTTGCTTCTAATGAAGGAGATGTATGTGTGTTTGAAACAGAAAATTTTAATCAAATTTCTCATTTAAAAATTTCAAGTGGTGTTTCTTCTCTTAAATATGATGCCTTAGGAAAAGTGCTTTTTCTTGCTTCAAGAGATGCACATCTGTACATTTATGATTTATTAACAGCTTCAGAATTAAGTAAAATTCCGCTTCATCGGCAAACTATTTATGGTCTTTTGCGCATAGATTCTTTTCTCATAACTTGTTCGCAAGATAAGACAATAAAAATTTGGAATACAGATGATTGGACTTGTATTCAGCGAATTGAACACAAAGATGGCGGACATAACCGTTCCATAAATGGACTTTTAAAAATTGGTAAAAATCAACTATTAACTTTTTCAGACGACAAAACGCTCATTCTGTGGGATTGGATTCCGGAGTAAGGCTTTTTTATTTCAATAAAAGTGCTTATTTTTAATCTATGGAAAATAATTTCGATTCTATCTATCCTCCAAAACCTTTTTTAGAAAAAGAAGAGGAAAAGAAAGGTTACATAGCTGTAACAATATTTTCTTTGTTACTGTTTATTCTTGTTTTCCTTCTTTTTTTTAAGGAGCACAAGATTTTTCTTTCCCAATTACTAATTGTATTAATCATTCATGAATTAGGTCATTTCTTGTTTATGCACCTTTTTTCATACCGCAATATTCGAATGCTTTTTATACCTTTAATGGGCGCTTTTGTGCACGGAAAGAAAGAAGAATTAAAGCAATCTGAAGTAATTCTAGTAATTCTCGCTGGTCCAATTCCAGGAATAATTGGCGGTATTATTTGTTTTTTATTAGGAATCCAATATCCTGAATGGGTTTATTTGAGAGATCTTGGTCTTTTGTCTTTAGCTATCAATGTTTTCAATTTATTGCCCATTTTACCTTTAGATGGAGGAAAACTTGTGCGCGCAATTTGGCCAGGAAAAGGAGAAATACTTCAATTAATTATTGTTTTTCTTGCTTCAATTTCAATAGTTATTCTTGGTTTTTTAAACGGAAGTTACATTACAATTTTCTTTGGAATATTTTTAGGCATTCAATTGCGCTCTATGCATAGAAGATATTTAATTCACAAAGAAGTGCGTGCAGAAAAAGTTGTTTATCAGATTTCTTACGACGCTTTGTCTGACAGATCTTATCATTTTATAAAGAAAAAAGTGCTAGAACATACGGCTGCACTTCGTAAGATTATGAGCATGGACAATGGTCAAATGGAAGAAGATATGAATCTCATGATTGCAGAAGAAGTGAAAAATGTGTTGGAAACACCAATGAAACTTAATGTTTCAGTTCTTTGGAAATCGGTGGTTGTTTTAGTATGGATTCTTTCAATTTCAATGCCAATTTATTTAGCTTTAATTCTTTCGAATAATTAATTACAGATGTTTCACATAGGCGAAAAAGTGAGTCTCCTTTTTGAAAAAGGCGATGGAATAATTAAAGAAATCAATTCCAATAAATTTTTAATTGAAGATGAAACTGGTTTTGATCGTTGGTTCGAACAAAATGAATTGGTAAAAATTCATGGTCAAAACTACGATTCAAAAACTGCATTTAACGCTTCTATAGAAGAAAAAGCAGATTTAACTTATCGTGTTGTTGAACAAAGATCGAATCAAGCAAAAGGGTTTTTGGTATGGGAAGTAGATTTACACATCGACGAGATTTTAGATTCTACCAGAGGAGTAACAAACCACGAAATGTTGCAAAAACAACTCAAAGAATTAAAAGCAACTTTCAAAAAAGCGAAAACAAACGCTATAAATCGCTTAATTATTATTCACGGAGTGGGCGAGGGCGTTCTTAAAAATGAAGTGAGAGGATATCTTAAAACTCAAGAAGGAATTGATGTGTATGATGCAGATTTTCGCGACTATGGAAAAGGAGCAACTGCAATAGATTTTCATCCGAATTGGAAGTAGTTAAATTAATTTCTAATTCTTAGATTTCTGAAGGCGAATTTTTGCTTCTTTCGTATTTATAAAATTCTCTTTTGGATCTATCAAAGAAAAGGCACAATATTTCCCGAAAAGCAACGACAAGGAATTGATACTAAAAACTCGTCGCGTATATTGATTCGATAAAACAATCATACAAACAGTGTCTTTTCTTAATGTTGCATAACAGCCCGTATTTCCATGCCACCAACCCGTATGAAAAAACAGTGTTTTACGCCCTTTTTCTTCGCGTAATCTGAAGCCAAGGCCGTAATTACTCAATCCCGGATTTTCATACGAATAACCCTTAAACATTTCTTTTTTTGCTACTGAACTTAGGAACTTAGTTGAATACGTTGCTTTGTCTAATTTTAATAAATCGACAGCCGTGGTATAAAAGTTTTTATCTCCGTATATGAAATCTAAATTATTTATTCCTTGGTTAATTCCTTTTGAATTGTAGGATTGACCTATTTCTTTGAATTTACTTGTGTCGCCAGAAAACACAAATGAAGAACTCATGTTTAACGGATCTAAAATATCTTTTTTAATGAAATCGGGAAAATTTGATTTGCTGACTTTTTCGACAATCAGAGCAAGAAGCGCATAATTTGTATTGCAATAGGAAAACTGTGTGTTAGGCGGAAAATAAAGTGCAACCTTGTTCTTTTTGAAAAGCGGAAGAATGCGTTTGTTTGTGATGAAAACAGAGTCTGGAAGTTGTTCTTGTGGAAGGTAACCGTAATACGGAATTCCGCTGCGGTGATTGAGTAACATGCGAATAGTTATTCCGTGATAGGGAAATTTTTTCAAATACACTTGCACCGAATCGTCTAAATTTAATTGTTTTCGGTCAACCATACGAAGAATTGCTAGCGCAGTAATAGTTTTGGAAATTGAGGCAACATGAATCGGTGTTTTATAGCTCATGCGCCGTCCTTTTTCTCTATTTTGAAATCCAGTATAACTTTCGAATAGCACTTTTCCATTTTTTGCAACTAAAAACTGACCGCTAAAGTTTGTTTGTGCAATATTCGCATAAAAAAAACGCTTCACACTATCGTGGTAAACACGGTATGTTTGTTTGTCAATTTTATTGAAGCTAGGTTGAAGTTCAATTTTTTCTATTTCGGCTAATTGCTTTGCTTTATTTTTTTTTATTGAATTTGAGCAAGCGTAAATTAAAAGTAAAACGAAAATAATAACTGAACTCTTCATGTACTTCCTTTTTGTTTTAATTTCCTCAATAAATGCTAAAAAAAAGGGAACACTGTGCTCCCTTCATTTTGTATATTTTTTTGTTTAAGAATTAGCTAATTCTACAAAAGCATCGTAACTCATTTCTTTGTCGGTTAATTTTACTGTGCTCTTGAAGAATTCAGTTAATTTCGACTCTGCCAACATGTCATAAATACGGTTTGCTTCGTTTCTGTCTGATAATGCTTGTTGAGCTTGACTTGTCAATTGTGCATCTTCAGGAGCTGGGATTCCGTATTGTGCAAACTGATTTGCAATTAGACCTTTTGTAAACTCTAAGGCATCTTTTTGATCAACTTTAATGTCGTTCGCTTTAAAAATATGACCTTGAATTAACTGCCATTTTAAGTCTTTCGAATATTTGTCGTAATCAGCTTCCACTTGTTCTGCTGAAATAGGTTTTTCGTTCGAGAGTTTGATCCACCGTTTCAAGAAACTATCTGGTAATTGAACTTTTGTTTTTTCAATTAAATCCTGATATATAGTTCGTGTAAGTAATCTATCTGAATCTGAACCAAACATTCCTTCCAAATCTGTTGAAATGCGTTCGCGCAAGTCTTTTTCAGATTTAACAAGGTTATCTGGGAACAAGCGTGCGAATAGTTCTTCGTTTAAATCGGCTAATTCCATCACTTTTACATCGTTGATTGTCATTTGATACAAATCGCCATGGTCTGCTAATTCATCTTCTTTAATTCCAAGTAACGCAGCTTTATCAGCATTTCCACGAGTTATTATTGAAGCAGAAACAGTAACTTTATCGCCAATTTTTTTGCCGAGTAAATTATTTTTAGTGTCCTTGTCTTCTACGAACTCCATTGAAGTAGTTGAAGAATGCATAATTCCGCCAGCTTTAATTTCGCCATTTTCGTCTAATTCAACAAATTGAGCTAAAATCATATCTTTTTCAGCAACAGTATTTGATGAAATCAATTTACCGTAGCGGCGACGAAGGTCTTCCACTTGTTTGTCAACCAACTTAGCGTCTATTTTCACTTTTACGTAATCGTATTTCGATTTATTAGATAAATCTAAGTTGATTGCTGGTGAATAGCCAATTTCATAAGAGAATTCAAAATCTGCTGGATTTAAAAAATCGCCTTTTACCTCAGATCCTTCTTGTGGAATTGGGTTTCCTAAAATCTCTAATTTGTTTTCAGCAATGTATTTATATAAAGCATCTGAAACCAATTTGTTCATTTCCTCAGCTAATATAGCTTTACCATATTGCTTTTGCACCATTCCCATTGGAACTTTTCCAGGTCTAAATCCCGGAATTTTCGCTTGCTTGCGGTATTTTTCTAATGAAGCAGAAACTTTAGTTTGATAATCTGCCGAAGAAACTGTGACTTTTAAAAGTGCAGTTTCAGCATTCACTTCTTGACGTGTTACGTTCATTCCGTATATACTTTAATTACTGTTACTATAAACAAAAAATGGTCATCGTTGCAAAACAACGAGACCATTAAGTGCGGATGGAGGGACTCGAACCCGCATACCTCTCGGCACTAGATCCTAAGTCTAGCGTGTCTACCAATTTCACCACATCCGCATATTATTAAACACCTTAGTGGTAATAATTTTATTTCAATCATCCAAAAAGCCTTTGCTTTTCTTTTGGGACTACAAAATTAGTGCTTTTTTGTTTATTTGCAAGAAATCAATTGAAAATTATTATTTCTTTTTTTAGTTTTAATGCTAGAAAAAGCGACAAGTTTTAGTTTTAATGCTAGAAAAAGCGACAAGAAAACACTGCTGTGTCGTCTACTAATTTTTGTTTACCTCTCCAATCGTCTAATTTAGAGAAAACTAAATTATTCATATCTTCCATGCTTAAGCGGTAAAAATTATGTACAATTTTCACTAATCGCTCTAAATCGAAGTGTTGTTTTTTAGCATTTTCTAATTCAACAACTCCGTCAGTATATAAAACTAGCGTTGTGTTTGGCGCCAATATTTCCTTGCCAACTTGAAGGAAAGGCATTTCATCAAACATACCCAAGCCAACAGATCCTTTTTCGAGCAATTGGTAATTCTTTCCGTTCGTAATAAAAGGTTGGTTATGTCCCGCATTTATGTATTCCAATTCACGCGTTGTAGCGTCGTACAATGCAACAAAAAAGGTTATGAATTTTTCTCCTTTTGCGCTAATCATTACTTTTCTGTTCAATTCGTGAATCAAGAACTCTAAGGTAAAGGGTTGAATCTCAAAAACAGTGGTGAAAAACGTTCGAATTGTTGCCTGAAAGTTTGCCATGAGCATAGCAGCCGAAATTCCTTTTCCGCTAACATCTGCAATACAAATAATGTATTTATCGTTTCCCATGGGAATAAAATCGTAGTAATCTCCACCAATATCGTGACGAGGAATGTATTTAGCAGAAACGTCCATTCGTTTATTCGAAGGCAAATCGCTCGGGAAAAGTAAGCGCTGCATTTCAGAAGCTACTTCCAATTCTTTCTTCAAACGTTCTTGCTTGATTTGCTCGCGTGCCATGCGTTTGTTTTCAATCGCCATGACAATAATATTCGTCAAAGTTTGAACAAAGCTCATGTTGCGAATGGTTTCAGAAGTTCCGAATTTGTTTTTATGAACTCCGGCAACCAATAAATAGGCGAGTGGTTTCTCTTTGTGATATACTGGAATTACAACGTCAAATTCGCCCAATATTTTTGATTCACTTGATTCAATTACGGTTATTTCTTTGAAGCGAAGCAATTCATTTTCAACTGAAATATGCTTCACTCTGCCACGAATTCCAACTTTAAATAAACAATTCCATTCTAGTTCTTTGTTGAATAATACGAAACGCTCAATTCCTAGTTGTTCGCGCATAATGAAGGCGAACAAACGTGTAAGTTGTTCAACTGACTGATTAGTCGTAACCGCGCGAGTTATTTCCAATAGCGAATGCAAGCGAAATTCGCGCACTTCGATTTTCGATTCTAAATTCGCTATGAATTGGTCGTTGAACATTATTTTAATTTCTCGATTATATTTGGTAATTGACGAATAAGCGCCATTTCTCTAAATTTCAATTTTGCTTCTTCACAAGGTGAACCGAAGTATGTTTTACCGGCTTCTAAATTTTTCCCAACTCCTGATTGCGCGTAAACCGTAACGTTGTCTTCAATAAGTAAACCAGAAGCAACGCCAACTTGCCCCCAAAGTGTAACATTATTGCCAATAGTTGTGCACCCTGCAACTCCTGTTCCGGCTGCGACTAAGCAGTTTTTCCCAAAAATAGTATCGTGACCAATTTGAACTAAATTATCAATTTTTGTTCCTTCACCAATTCGTGTAATAGCAGAAACGCCAGCATCTATGCAGGAATTTGCACCAATTTCTACGTTTTTTTCGAGGTAAACGAATCCACATGAATGCATGCGGTCATAACCTTCTGGTTTTTTTTTGTAATAAAAAGCGTAATGACCAATGGAAACGTTCGGTCCGATAATAACATTGTCTTCAATTATTGTTCCGTCGCCAATATATGCTCCGGGGTGTATGGTTACATTTTCGCCTATTATTACGTTGTGACCAATAAAACAATTTGGAGAAAGATGAGCAGATTCAGCAATCTGACAATTTTCACCTGTCATACTCATTTGATGACGATAAGGCGAAAATTTCTTCGTCAATTTATTGTAATCATCAAAAGGATTTGGAGAAATAATCAGTGCTTTTCCTTCGGGAACCGAAACAATTTTGTCAATCAAAATGAAGCTTGCAGCGCTATGTATTGCTTTGTCGTAATATTTCGGATGATCAACGAAGACTAAATCTCCTGCTTCAACGCGGTGAATTTCATTTATTCCAGTTACGAATAAAGTTCCATCGCCAATAACTTCTCTACCGAGAAATTCTGCGATTGCAACTACTGTATGTATGTTTCCGATTTTCATAGACTTACTTAATGTAAAAGTAAGTCTGATTTACTCAGATTATTTGGACTAGTTAAGAACTTATCACAAACAGATTGTTTATTGTATTTAAAATTATATCAATAATCCAATAATTTACCTATCGCATCTTCCACTTTCTTTGCATTTGGCAATAATTCTGCCTCTAAGCTAGAGTTTAAAGGAATTGCAGGTGTGTCAACTGAACCAATAATTGAAATTGGTGCATCTAAAAATTCGAAACAATCGCGCTGAATTCGACCCGCCAAGCCAAGTGTGAAAGTTGCTTCGATCGATTCTTCGGTTACAAGCAAAACCCTTCCATGTTTCCTTGCCTGCTCATTAATCAAGTTAGTATCTATTGGGCTAATTGAGCGTAAATCAATAATTTCTACTCTGCAATCATAAGCTTTACTTGCTTCTAGTGTCCAGTAAACTCCTCTACCGTAAGTAATTACAACACACGATTTTCCTGCTTCAACGCATGATTTTTTCGCTTCTTGAACTATTCGTCCTTTGCCAATAGGAATCACATAATCTTCACTTGGTTCAATAGACATTGCACCTTCGGTTCCAGGTATTTTTGACCAATACAAACCTTTGTGTTCTAGTATAACAACCGGATTGGGGTCGTAAAATGCAGCTTTAATCAAGCCTTTTAAATCGGCTCCAGTTGAAGGGTACACCACTTTTATTCCGCGAATATTTGCTAAAACTGATTCTACACTTGAAGAATGGTAAGGTCCGCCTGAACCATACGCTCCAATTGGAACGCGAATAACACAACTAACAGGCCATTTTCCGTTAGAAAGATAATTCGAACGGCTCACCTCGGTAAACAATTGATTTAGTCCGGGCCAAATATAATCTGCGAATTGAACTTCAACGAAAGGTTTCAAACCAACCGCCGACATTCCAACCGTTGAACCGATAATAAATGCTTCTTGGATGGGTGTGTTGAAGACACGATTGTCTCCGAAAGTTTGCGCTAAAGTTGCTGCTTCGCGAAAAACTCCTCCTAACCTTCCACCAACATCTTGTCCGTATAGCAAAGCTTCGGGGTGTTTTTCCAATAACTCGCGCATAGCGAATAAAGCTGAATCAACCATCACCGTTTTTTTCTTTCCAGCTGGTTCGCGCTCTCCTTTTTCTTCTGTAATTGGAGTTGGAGCGAAAATATGATCGGTAACACTTGCCAGTGTAGGTTCTTCACCGTTTAATGCTTTATCGTAATCCGCATCTACCAGTTTTTTGGCTTTGATTTCTGCATTAATAATATCTGCTTCGCCGTGTAATTCACGAACAAGTTCTTTTAATTTTGGATAAGGGTCGCGTGTTGCAGCTTCCTCCAAATCGTCTCGGTACCATTCTTTTCTGACACCAGAAGTGTGGTGACCCAAAAGCGGAACTTTTGCATGAATAATAAATGGTCTGCGTTCTTTACGAACAGTTTCAAAGACTTCTTTTACTGTTTGAAAAGATAAATCAAAATCACTTCCATCAATCGTTCGCACTTCAATTCCCTTGAAACCTTGGGCATAATGTGTTATGTCTTGCGCACGTGTTTCGGCAGCATTTGCAGAAATATCCCATCCGTTGTCTTGTACTAAAAACACAATTGGAAATTGTTTCAATGCAGCCATTTGAAAAGCTTCTGAAACTTCTCCTTCCGTGCAAGAAGCATCTCCGAGTGAACAAACTACAACTGGGTTTTCACCTTTAAAATCTTCTGCGAGGCCTTGTTTTTCTTTGTATTGTATTCCCATTGCAACTCCGGTTGTTGGAATTGCTTGCATTCCGGTTGCAGATGATTGATGCGGAATTTTTGGAAAATTTGGTCTGTTTAAAGATGGGTGACAGTAATAGGTTCTTCCGCCTGAAAAAGGGTCGTCTTTTTTTGCAAAGACTTGCAACATAAGTTCGTAAGGTTGAATCCCGATTCCGAGTAAAATACTATCGTCGCGGTAATATGGCGAAACCCAATCTTGTGGTTTCAATTGCAAGCCAACTGCTAATTGAATTGCTTCATGTCCGCGCGATGTAGCATGAACATATTTTGCTGTAATTTCTTTATTTGCTTCGTATTTTTCGGCTAGCGTTTTTGCTGTTGCCATTAATTCAAAAGCTTTTAAAAGAATTTTTTTATCGGTTCTAATTGGTGTCGAAGTTGTTGAGTTCTCCATCGTCAAAATTTGTTTAGCAAATATAGTAAAAAGAAAGCCGCAACTATATTCAGTTGCGGCTTTTAAAGTTATCAAAACTTGATTTTATTGATGTTTAGTAATCAAAATTTGTTACGGATAGTTGTGTTTGCAAACAAAAAGAGGATTTCTCCGCTTTTCATTTATTGATTATTTTCAATAATATAATTCAGAACTTTTGTCATCAAATGCACCCGGTCTTTTCCACCCACATTGTGCGGATGCATCGGATAAGGAAAGAAATCCATTTGAATTCCTAATTCTACAAACTTTTTAACTAAAGCATAATTGTGTTGCATCACCACCACATCGTCTATTGTACCATGAATTAAAAGTAAATCACCTTTTAAACTGCTTGCATGCGTAAAGAGCGATGCTTTTTCATATCCTTCTTTGTTTTGATCAGGCCGATCCATGTAGCGTTCTCCGTACATGATTTCGTAATATTTCCAATCGGTAACTGGTCCGCCTGCAACACCAACTTTAAATGTTTCAGCTTGGCGAAGCATTAAAGAAGTTGTCATGAAACCTCCAAACGACCAGCCGTGAACCGCTAATCGATCTCCATCAACATATGGCAAAGACTTTAAATATTCTACTCCACTCATTTGGTCTTCAATTTCTAAAGTTCCCAACTGACGGTGAACTTGTTGTTCAAATGCTTTTCCGCGTTCAACAGAACCTCTATTATCTAAAGTGAAAACCAAATAACCTTGCTCTGCCATCCAATACATCCATAAATTTGCGCCATCTAACCAAGAATTGGTAATCATTTGTGCATGGGGTCCACCATATACATAAACCATAACTGGGTATTTTTTTGTTGGGTCGAAATTGCTTGGTTTAATTAAACGGGTATATAACGTTGAACCGTCTGTTCCTTTTATTTGTCCGATTTCAGAGTTACCCAAAATATATTCTGCTAATTTATTTGGCGATACAAGTAAATTGCGAATAATTTTTCCTGAAACAGATTTTAATTCAGATCTGCCGGCTGTGTTATGGGAAGAATATTGATCAATAAACGAAGTTCCGTTTGTGTTCATCACAATGGCATGCGTTCCTTCTTCGATTGTTAATAATTTTTGTTTTCCAGCTAGGTCTACAGAATAAAATAAAGTGTTTAAAGGAGATGTTCCTGTAGCACTAAAGACAACTGTATTTCCTTTTTGAGTTGAGGTTAAGATGTCTTTTACAACAAATTTATTTGCTGTTAGCTGTTTAATTAGTTTACCAGAAATATCGTAATAATATAAATTATTGAAGCCATCTCTTTCGGAAATCCATATGAAATTGGTTGAAATTTCACTCGGGAAAAATGCAGGATGTTCTGGTTCAATCCATTTTGTATCAGTTTCAGTGAAAAGTGTGCGAACATATTTTCCAGAAATAGCATCGTAAAGATTAAGTTCCATTTTATCTTGATCTCGGTTTACTTCTGCAATCAGGACGTGTTTTTCATCTGGTGTCCAAGATAAGTTCGTTAAATAATCATCTGAAGCACCTCTCGGAGAAATAAACACAACAGATTTAGTTGACAAATTGTAGATTCCAACTTTCGGACTTTCAGATTTCTGACCAGCCATTGGGTAACGAATGTTTCTTAATGAACCCGGAGTTGTGGTAATGTCTAATAAAGGATATTCGGCCACTTCGGCTTCGTTTTTTTGATAAAACGCCAAGAAATTTCCTTTTGGCGACCAGAAGATTCCGTTTGTAATTCCAAATTCACTTCGTGCAATTGCCTGACCTGATACTATAGATTTGTCTGAGTTTGATGTAACTTGTTGCGCTTTGCTATTTGCGATGTGTAAGAACAAATTGTTTTCTACAGTATAAGCTACATTTCCAGTAGTTGGTTCTTGTGTTGCGTTTTCAGCATCTTCTTGAAGTGTTAAAATAGCGCTTCCTTTTTTTGCTAAAATGTTGTATAAATAGAAGTTAGAACCATTAGAGAAGTAAAGTTCGTTTAAATTTTTCCAAGAGTAACTTGCCAAATTTGGTAGTTTAGCTCCGAGTGACATGTTTACGTCTGTAAGTTTTAAAAAATCACTTTCTTCGCCGCTTTTCACACTGTTTTTTTTCAATACCTGATATTTATCTGCAACTGTTAGGTAAACGAATTCATCTTTCCCTGGAATCCAACTTGGCAAAGGAATATTATCTGGTCGAAAATCGCGGTATTGTTTCAATACTGCATCTGAAAGACTCAATGTTTTTGATGGAGCAATTGGTCTCCGACTCTGAGAAAAAGTAGTTAACGTGAAAAGTACGAAGAATAAAATTGTGCTAAATTGTTTCATTTTATGAGTTAATTAATTGTTGGAAAAATTCTTGAATAGGTTGAGCAATTGAAAATGCCTCTTTAATTTTTTCGTTGATGTCTTTTTTTAAGATTATTTCGGCTGGGAATGAGGTTTTAAAATACCATTGTTTGTTGAATAATAATTCTTCTTTTTCACCAAATTCTTTCATTTCCTTTGGAAGTGTTTTGTTTCTCTCTCCAAGAATATCTCCAAAATAATTTTTAAACTTTTTATCTGAATACAAAGCTTTAAATTTGTCGTGCTGTTTAATAATTCCTTCGCGGATCTGTAAAATATCTTCTTTATCAGCTTCATAAACTCCTCCAAAGAAATTTACTGATTCTGGAGTGAATTCAAAATAAATTCCATTAATTGATTTAGATTTCTTGCCTCCGGGAGCAATAACTGCTGAACAAAATAATTTGTATGGAGATTTATCTTTCGCGAAACGAATATCACGATTAATTCGAAAAATACACTCCGAAGCTGTTAAATCTTTGAATTCTGAATTTGTTTTCGCCATTTCATTAATTACCGCTTGAACAAAATCTACGAAAGGTTTTTTGACAGAATTTTCATACCGTTTTCTATTCAAATCGAACCAGTCTTTGTGGTTGTTTGGAGCCAATTCCTTGAAAAATTCAATGTAATCTTGTGTGAACATTTTTTGCTTTAAAATGATAAAGAACAAATATAATCAATTTATCATGCTTCAGAATTTTGAAAAAATCTATTTTTGTACTTCAATTTAGAAAATGAAAACAGTAAACTTTAAACACATTGAAGACGCAATTGGTAAAATTGACTCAATGTCAGATGATGACTTAGATCTATTGAATGATGCGCAAGCTGCAGCTCAACCTACATTAATTTCATATATAATGTCGGCAGTAGAAGAATACAACAATGAGAAATTAGAAAGTTTACTCGTTTATTATTTTACTGTTTTGCACGAAGCTTTTGTTTTAGCCGGAAATTCACCCAAAGAAGTATCAGAAACAGATATTGATGAGTTTGAAGAACCTTATTTTCAGGTTTTAGATGCTTATTTTAATTCTGAAGACGAAGCTTTGTTGGAAGAATTTACCGATCAACCAGAATTAGTGAAATTCATGGCAATGGAAATCGGAAACGAAGAAGAAGGTGACGATACTTTAGATGATGAAACGGCAACTCAAATTTTTATCGTTTCAATGGCGCTAACTAGTTTGCTGAGCCGCGCTTCTTTGTAATCTATGATAACACCAAGTGAAATAGTTCAGGAAATGCTATCGAAAGATGCGTTCTCAACTTGGTTAGGTCTTGAAATTCTTGAAATTCGAGCCGGATATTGTAAATTAAGAATTACTCCGCGAACAGAAATGTTTAACGGTCACGGAATCATTCATGGCGGAATTTCTTATTCTATTTCTGACTCTGCGCTTGCTTTTGCGGCCAATAGTCGTGGACAAAAAGCAGTAAGTATTGAAACAAGTATTTCGCACATTTTGCCCATTTTAATTGGAGATGAACTTACAGTTGAATGTTCAGAGATAAATTGTGGAAAAACTATTGCACGTTACGAATCTAAAGTGTTCAACCAATCAAATAAATTAGTTGCGCGCTTTAACGGAACCGTTTTTCGCACGTCAGAAAACTGGTAAAAAAAGCATTCCAATAAAACTCGACTTTTAAAATTGCTATGTTTGCCTACTATTTTATATATTCGTGCAAACAAGAACAAATATGCAAAGCAAACCTTCCATTTTAATTGATTTAGGAATTCGTCTAACCTGGACGCGTATTGCCCGAATGTATAATCAAAAAGCAGCAAAGAAAGGCTTCAGTATGTCAATGGGTTTTATTCTTTTAAACATTGAAAAAGAGGGAACTCCAAGCACACAATTAGGTCCGAAAATGGGCATGGAGCCAACCTCACTTTCACGCACACTTAAATCGATGGAAGAAAAAGAATTCATTTACCGATTGGCAGACGAAAAAGACAAACGTGTTGTTCGAATTTACTTAACCGAAACTGGTTTAGAATACAGAACACTCTGTAGGGAAGTGATTTTCGATTTCAATAAAAAAATTCTGAATGAAGTTTCTGAAGACGAGTTAATCAATTTCTTAACTGTTTTAAGAAAATTAGATACTGTACTAGAAGAACACATTGAGGAAGATAGTGACGTAGATTATTATTCAATATAAATTATGAGACATATTCGTAAAGTTGCAATTTTAGGTTCAGGAATTATGGGCTCTCGAATTGCGTGTCATTTTGCAAACATAGGTTGCGAAGTTTTGTTGTTAGATATAATTCCGAATCAATTATCTGCAGAAGAAACAGCCAAGGGTTTAACTCTTGAAAGTAAAATTGTTAGAAACAGAATTGTTCAAACCGCATTTCAAACTGCAATAAGTTCAAACCCTGCGCCACTTTATCATGCCTCATTTGCTGGCCGAATTCAACTCGGAAATTTTGAGGATGATTTCTCTAAAATAGCCGATGCAGATTGGATTATGGAAGTGGTTATTGAGCGATTAGATATAAAAAAGCAAGTTTTTGAAAAAGTTGAGAAATTTCGGAAACCAGGAACTTTAATTAGTTCCAACACTTCTGGAATTCCAATTCATTTGATGACAGAAGGCAGAAGCGAAGATTTCAAAAAACATTTCGCTGGAACCCATTTCTTCAATCCACCTCGTTATTTGCCATTGCTAGAAGTAATTCCAACAAAAGATACAGCAAAAGATATAATCGATTTTTACACGCATTTCGGAGCACGTTTCTTAGGAAAGAAAACCGTTATTTGTAAAGATACACCTGCTTTTATAGCAAATAGAGTAGGTGTTTTTAGCATCATGTCGTTGTTTCACGCTGTGGAAGAACTCGATTTAACAGTTGAAGAAGTAGATAAATTAACCGGACCAGTTTTAGGAAGACCAAAATCTGCAACCTTCAGAACTTGCGACGTAGTTGGTTTAGATACACTTGTGCATGTAGCAAATGGTTTGAAACAAAACTGTTCCACTGATGAAGAAAATGACTTGTTTGATTTGCCTCCATATATCCAAAAAATGGTCGAAAATAATTGGTTGGGAGACAAAACCAAACAAGGATTCATGAAAAAAGTGATTTCTACCGAAGGTAAAAAAGAATTTCATTCCTTGAATTTGAAAACCATGGAGTATGCGCCTTCTAAAAAAGTTTCGTTTCCAACGCTAGAATTAACAAAATCTATTGACGATTTAAAAGCTCGAACGAAGGTTTTGGTTTCAGGCAAAGACAAAGCTGGCGATTTTTACCGTAAAATTTTTGGCGGATTATTTGCGTATGTTTCAAACAGAATTCCAGAAATATCTGATGATTGTTTTAAAATTGATGATGCGCTAAAAGCAGGTTTCGGCTGGGAATTAGGTCCTTTTGAAACATGGGACGTTCTAGGATTTGAAAAAGGAATTGAATTATCAAAAGCTGTAAATAAACAACTTCCTTCATGGATTGATGAAATGCAAAATGCAGGGTTTTCATCTTTTTATAAACTTGAGAGTGGAAAGAAGAAATATTACTCTCAAATTTCAAAGCAATACGAATTCATACCTGTTCCGGAAGAAATTGTCAATTTAGATGATTTACGCCAAGACAATATAGTATGGCAAAATTCAGATACAACACTAGTTCATATTGGAGAAGGAATATTGAACCTCGAGTTTCATACTAAAATGAATACTATTGGAGGAGGCGTTATTCAAGGAATCAACAAAGCAATTGATTTAGCTGAAACAGATTACAAAGGTTTAGTTATTTCTAATACCGGAGCTAACTTTTCTGCCGGAGCAAATGTTGGAATGATTTTCATGATGGCAGTTGAGCAAGAATACGATGAATTAAATTTTGCTGTGAAAGCATTTCAAGACGCAATGATGCGCGTGCGTTATTGCAATGTTCCTGTAATTGTTGCGCCGCATAACATGGCGCTTGGTGGTGCATGCGAAATGTCTATGCATGCAGATAGAGTGGTTGCTCACGCAGAATTATATATGGGCTTGGTTGAATTTGGAGTAGGTTTAATTCCAGGTGGAGGCGGTTCGAAAGAATTTGCGAAACGTTTAAGCGAAGAACTGAAAGCTGGCGACATTAAAATTAACCGTTTGCGGGAGCGTTTCTTGGCCATTGGTCAGGCAAAAGTTTCTAATTCGGCATTTGAAGCTTTCGATTTAGGTTATCTTAGAAAAGGAATTGATGAGGTTGTTTTTTCAAGAGAATATCAATTAGCACGCGCTAAAGAAGTTGCAATAGAATTGTCGGATAGCGGCTATTTAGCTCCAAAAAGAGAACGAAACATTACTGTTGTCGGTCAGGAAGGATTAGGAATAATTTATGTTGGAGCCAATTCAATGTTGTCGGGCAATTACATGTCTGAACACGACGGATTAATTTCAGAAAAATTAGGATGGGTGCTTTGTGGAGGCGATTTATCAGAAAACACCCTTGTTTCGGAACAATATTTACTTGATTTAGAACGAAAAGCGTTTGTGGAGTTGTGCATGCAACGAAAAACTTTAGAGCGCTTAGAAAGTTTAGTAAAGAGCGGGAAGATATTACGGAATTAAAGACGACGATAAGACATAAAGACGAAAGAATAGACGAAAATGAATATATGGTTTTTAAAATCCAATATCTGAATTCTATAAGTCAATAAAATTAAGAAAATGAAAAATACAGCATATATAGTTGCAGGATTTAGATCTGCAATAGGAAAAGCAGGAAAAGGTGGATTTAGATTTTTTCGGCCAGATGATTTGGCTGCTCGAGTTATAGCGCATTTAGTTGCAAGTATTCCGAACTTAGAAAAAGACAAAATAGACGATGTAATTGTTGGAAATGCAACTCCAGAGGCAGAACAAGGATTAAATATTGGTCGAATGATTTCGCTCATGGGATTAAAAACCGATAAAGTTCCGGGAATGACCGTGAATCGTTATTGCTCTTCTGGTTTGGAAACTATTGCAATTGCTCAAGCAAAAATTGAAGCCGGAATGGCTGATTGCATAATTGCAGGCGGAGTAGAATCTATGTCGGTGATGGCAATGGGCGGATGGCGAATTGTTCCAAATCCAAAAGTTGGGAAAGAAAATCCAACTTGGTATTGGGGGATGGGTTTAACGGCCGAAGCAGTTGCAAAACAATGGAATTTATCTCGTGAGGAACAAGATAAATTTGCTCTGAATTCTCACGCCAAAGCCATACAAGCAATGAAAGACAATGTGTTTTCGAGTGAAATTGTTCCAATAGAAGTAGAACACATTTTTTTAGATGAAAACGAAAAACGCCAAGTAAAAATGAACACTGTTTTGTTAGATGAAGGACCACGTTTATCAACTCTTGAAGGTTTAGCTAAATTAAGACCTGTTTTTGATGCTAAAGGAACTGTTACAGCGGGCAACTCTTCGCAAACCTCAGATGGTGCAGCTTTTGTTATGGTGATGTCTGAAAAAATGATCAAAGAATTAAATATTGAACCAATTGCACGTTTAATGAGTTACTCAGTTGTTGGCGTTGAACCCCGAATTATGGGTGTTGGTCCAATTGATGCAATTCCGAAGGCAATTGCACAAGCTGGTTTGAAACTAAACGACATTAACTTATTCGAATTAAACGAGGCATTTGCTTCGCAGTCAATAGCTGTGATTCGTGAAACTGGCCTAAATCCGGAATTAGTTAACGTGAATGGAGGCGCAATTGCACTCGGTCACCCGCTTGGGTGCACAGGAGGAAAACTTTCCGTTCAATTGTTAAATGAATTAAGACGAAGAAATCAAAAATACGGAGTAGTAACAATGTGTGTGGGAACTGGACAAGGTGCCGCTGGAGTTTTTGAGTTGCTGAAGTAAGTGTGTTACTTTTTGAAAAATATACATTTAACCTCTAAATATAAATTATGAATATTAGTTGTATAAAAGTTGGGGATGTTTTAAACTACAAATTAGATAATATTTCATGTTACGGAGTGGTTAGAGAAATGTTTAATAATGAAAAGTTTGTAGGTTTTGAAGAAATAGGTCTTGAGAAAAAAATGCATACTGCTTTCAGCAATGATTTAAGTGAAATAGCTTTAGAAAAGGAACATCTTACAAAATTGGGATTTATACATAAGCAATACGAAAATTGTAATTACTTTGAGTTAAATGAATTATTAATTTTAGATCGTCAACCAAGTATTTTATCCAAAACTGTAACATTTGATTTTGAAGTTGATTTAAGCTATACTTTTTTCAGGAGGATTAAATCTTTAGAGTCTCTTAAAATAGAAATAACAAAATATAAATCTGGAAACCACAAAAAAGAAGAATTTATTAACGAATTCGAGACTGTTAATTTCAATAAAGTATTGAATTTGTTGAAATCAAAAAAATATAACAAAGACCTAAGTTACATTTTGAGTATTTGAAATATAGCTACTTTTTCAAAAACAACTCCACCATCGGTTTTCCTGTCATAGCATTCGGACGTTGAACATCTAAAATATGAACCAAACTAGCTGCCACATCAATAATTTCGTATGCTGTGAACACTTCCTGCTTTGGAATATTTTTACCGTAAAATAAAACTGGAACGTGTGTATCGTAATTAAAGGCTGATCCATGACTCGTTCCTTTTCTTTCAGAAGCTTCGCTTGATTTGTTTAAATATCCGGGTTGGAGAATAAAAATCAAATCGCCACTTCTTGTTGCATCGTAGCCTAAACTAACCATTTCGCCCCAATTGTTTCCACTCGAATTTTGAAGTTCAAAACGGTCGTAGATTGCTTTTACTTCTGGCCATTTCGAAATTTCAATTTTTATAAAATCTAATTGCTCTTTGTAGTTGGCATCGAATTCTGTTCCTGCTTTCAAATAAACGTTATTGTTTGTCATTGAAACAATTTCTTTTCCTGGGAATTTTGAGGTGTAGTTTTTAGCTAATTCGGCAAATTTCTTTTCTGTAAAAAGATATCCACCCGGAAGTTTTTTGTCGGCTAAAAATTGTGGAACTGGAACAACAGCGTGGTCTGCGGTTAGCATAATCACATATTGTTCTTTTCCAACACGTGCATCTAATTCTTTCATTAAGCGAGCTAACTCACGATCCAAACGAAAATACATGTCTTCCATTTCTAAGGAATAAGGTCCGAATGAGTGACCTGCAATATCTGGCGTAGAATAACTAATTGCTAAAAAATCGGTGACCCCATCTTTTCCTAACTCTTCTCCTTCAAGTGCAGCAAGTGAAAAATCAGTCAAATAAGAGTTTGCAGCTGGCATAATTGTGAAGGAAGAAATTTTGTCTTTTGGTGTAAGTGTAGATAAATCGTAGGGAAAAGTTGGTTCAGTTTTTCCAAATATTTTTTGTTCATAAATTGAATTGTCTTGGTTTGCATATTGATAATGTTCTTTCTCGCGTGACAAATCCCAAATTTGATTCGTGTAATTTTCAATCGGATTGGAAGAGTAAAAATTCGTTACCCAAGTTTCGTTTTCCTTTTTGTAATAATTACTTGTTATAAATTTTCCTGTTTTATAGTCATACCAATATGCTCCATCTGGAAAATGACCAGCCGGAAGAATTGCTCCACGGTCTTTAATTGAAGCGCCAACTACTTTTGCATTCGGGTAGGTCAGTTTTAATTGATCCGTAATTGTGTTTGCGCGCAACCATTTCGGTGAGCACATTCCGTCGTCAGAACTAGAACCAATTCCTAAAACACTTGTGTCTTCCACACAGTTTATTCCACTATTTAACTCATCTTGAAACCAATCATTTGCTACAATTCCATGATTTGAAGGAGTTGTTCCAGTGTAAATGCTTGCATGACCAGGACCGGTATAGGTTGGTACATAATTGTACGTAACGTTTCGAAAGTGTGTGCCTTTTTCCATTAGTTTTTTAAAACCACCTTCCTCGAAATTAGGGTAAAAACGGTACAAATAGTCGTAGCACATTTGATCAATAACAATCCCAACAACTAGTTTTGGAGCATCTTTTTGAGCGTTTATGTTCTGAATAATAAATACCAGAAAAAATAAGACAACAATTCTTTTCATCACACGATGTTTAATTAATTGCTACAAAAGTATCAATTCGTTTCGAAGAAAAAAGGAAATTTATAGTTCAAAATAAATCTAAATTTCTCTTTGAATTTAATCTTAGCAGTGAAGTTCAAAAAAAAGAAGAAAGTGGAATTAAATTTTAAATCTAGCAGCACCAATTAAAACATCAAAGAATAAATCCTACATAGAAAAGCCGAAAAAAATAGTAACTTCGTTAAAATATAAAATAATGTTGAAATTTTTTACTCTTTCGTTAGTAGCTGCTCTCGGAATATTTGGACTTTCATTCCAGTTCAAACCTAAAAATGATGAATTTAAACCACGAAAATATGAAACGCAATATGTGTGGATTATGGTTATCGACGGTCCGCGTTTAACCGAAACATTTGGCGATACAACATATAAATACATTCCAAATTTGGCAAATACACTCGCAAAAGAAGGAACTTTGTATACAAATTTTAGAAACAACGGTCCAACATACACAAATGCAGGTCACACAGCAATAACAACCGGCCATTACCAATCTATTTCTAACGGTGGAAAAGAATTGCCAAAAAAACCTGGAATGTTTCAGTATTTCTTAAAAAACAGAAGCACAGATAAGTCAGATGCCTACATTGTTTCAAGTAAAGGTAAATTAGAGATTTTAGCAAACACAAAAAGTAAATCGTGGTGGAACACCTTTATGCCTTCTACTTATTGCGGAAAGTTAGGTTTGGCTTCAGAATACATAAACGATGAACAAACGCATGAAAAACTGTTAAGCTTAATGGGCGAAAACGCTCCTCATCTACTGTTGTCTAATTATTTGGCTGTTGATACGTATGGACATGCAAATCAGTGGGACAATTATTTAGCCTCAATCAAAAAATGTGATGCCTTTGCAATGGAACTTTGGAATTCAATTCAGAAAAGTCCAACAATGCGAAAAAAAACAATGCTAATAATTACCAATGATCACGGGCGGCATTTAGATGGTCACAAAGACGGATTTGTGAATCATGGCGACAAGTGTGAAGGTTGTCGTAAAATTTTCATGCTCGCTCTTGGTCCAGACGTGAAACGCAATACAGTCATTAGGGATCAAGCAGAACAAATAGACATCAGTAAAACAATTGCTGAAATATTGCATTTTGAAATGCCTACTTCTGATGGAAGAATTTTATACGAACTGTTTAAATAAAATTTCTAGATTCCAATGGAAATAAATTTAGAACAAGAACGACAAGAAATTTTGCAAGCTTTCAAAGGTTTATTGAAAGCAATGAAAAATCGAACACGTCAGGAAACAAATTACATTCGGAAAGCATTTGATGTGGCAGTTGAGGCACACAAAGACATGCGTCGAAAATCTGGCGAACCCTACATTTATCATCCAATTGCAGTGGCCCGAATTTGTGCTGAGGAAATGGGTTTGGGGGCAACCGCAATTGCATGCGCACTTCTTCACGATACAGTTGAAGACACGCACATAACTTTACAGGATATTGAAGATTTGTTTGGTGAAAAAGCACGAAGAATTATTGATGGTTTAACCAAAATACCAGAGGTTTTCGACGAAAGCACGACCATTCAAGCCGAAAATTTCCGAAAAATGATTCTCACCATTTCGGATGATTTACGTGTTGTTTTGATAAAGCTTTCAGACCGCTTGCACAACATGCGAACGCTCGGAAGCATGAAAGCGGAACAACAATTAAAAATTGCTTCAGAAACAAGTTTTTTATACGCTCCTTTAGCGCACAGGTTGGGATTGTATAATATTAAAACCGAACTGGAAGACTTAGCTATGAGTTATACAGAACAAGAGGTTTACAAGGAAATAACATCGAAACTTAAATCAACTGAAGATGTTCGGAACCGTTTTATTAGACGTTTCGTTCATCCAATTCGCGAATCATTAACAGCAGAAGGACTAATATTTGAAATCAAAGCTCGGCCAAAATCAATTTCATCCATTTGGCGAAAAATGCAGTCGAAACAACTGCCATTTGAAGAGGTATTCGACCTTTTTGCGATTCGAATTATTCTTAATTCAACAACTGAATTAGAAAAAGCAGATTGCTGGCGGGTATATTCAATTGTCACCGATTTTTATCAACCTAGTCCGGATCGTTTGCGCGATTGGATTTCCACTCCACGTGCGAACGGATATGAATCTTTGCATACAACCGTAATGTCTCCGCAAGGAAAATGGGTTGAAGTGCAAATTAGAAGTAAACGCATGGATCAGGTTGCCGAAAAAGGCTTGGCAGCACATTACAGATACAAAGAAAATAAGGGCGAAGATTCTAAATTTGATCGTTGGATAGCTGAAATTAGAGATTTACTCGAAAATCCGAGTTCAAACGCACTCGATTTTGTGGAAGAATTTAAAATGAACTTATTTCACGATGAAATTTATTTATTTACACCAAAAGGTCAATTAAGAGTTCTTCCAGTTGGCTCTACGATTTTGGATTTTGCGTACGATATTCATTCAGATATTGGAAACCAATGCATTGGTGCAAAAGTGAACAACAGATTGGTTCCATTAAGTTATCAATTACAAAACGGAGATCAGGTTGATGTAATTACTTCGTCTAAACAACGTCCGCATGAAGATTGGTTACGCTTAGTTGGGTCTGCTCGGGCGCGCCAAAAAATTAAATCAGCCATAAATGACTATCGAAAAATTGTTGCTCATGATGGAAGAGAATTATTGGAACGTAAATTAAAACAACACAACATTCGCTTCACTGCTGAGAATATTCATGCTTTAGAGCGTATTTTCGGCTGTTATTCCTCTACAGATTTATATTTCAGAATTGCGAAAGGCAAATTAGATGTGAATCGATTGAGAGAGCTAACAATTGATAATGGTTTAATTATTTACGACAAAAAACCTTTAATTGTTGGTAAGGAAAAAAATGAATCGGAGGTTTTAGCGAAAGTCAATAAAGCAGAAGATGTAATAACAATTGGACAAGATTTTAAAAACATCCAATATCAACTTTCGCGATGCTGTAATCCAATTCCTGGAGACAAAGTTTTTGGGTTCATAACTCCTAATGGCGGAATTCGGATTCACCGTTCTAATTGTCCAAATTCAGAGAACTTGCAATCTAAAAGTGCGAATCGCTGTTTGAAAGCAAGGTGGTTGAACGATGGAATGATAGAACGAATTGCAGCTATTCGACTTGTTGGAATAGATGATATTGGTATTGTAAATAAAATAACGGAAGTAATTTCAAATGAATTGAACGTGAACATGAAATCTATTTTCTTTGAGGCGAGCGACGGTGTTTTTGAAGGTCGAATTAGATTGTTAGTGTTTGATACAGAGCAATTAGACATGCTAATGCGTAAGTTTGAGCTAGTCGAAGGAGTGAAGCGAGTTGAACGTTGGGACACCGCAATAGAGTAATTTTTCTAAAAATTTGTATTTACATTTGAAATAACTATACTTGTACTATGAACCGAATACAAAAAATTTTAATTTCATTTTTGAGCCTGACAATTGTCTCTGTTTTGTTGTTGAGTTTTAACAATACGGAAGTTCAGGTTTCTGTTTTGAAAAAGTCCAAAGGTGAAATTGTAGTAGATGAGTTATCTCTAGAAGAGGTTTTAATAAGTTTGGGTGAAAAACCTTCTATTCATTTTTTGAAAGATGCAGACCAATCAAAAGTTAAAATTGGAGAAGATTTACTTTTAAGGGGAAAAGCTAAAAATGGTAAAAAATGGGGTAAACGAATTTCTATTCATTTTAACTGCACTGATTGCCACACATTTACCAAAGAGTTTTCTGATTTATCTAAAATGAGTGCAGACGATCGCCTTCTAACAGCTGAAAAATTAGGTCAAGCTTATCTTCCCGGATCTACTTTTTACGGAATTTATAACAGAACAAATTGGTATAATGGAGATTATGTCAAAAAATATGGGAGCATTGTTGCTCCTGCTCGTGATTCATTAACAAACGCAATTCAAGTTTGTGCCAAGTATTGTTCTTCAGGACGGTATTTAGAAAATTGGGAAGTGGAAGGAATTGTTCATTATTTTAAATCGAAAGAGTTAAAAATCGGAGATCTGTCTTTAGATATAACTACTAAAAAAATGATTGAAAAATATCAGAAATTAGATAAGGACGAAAAGAAACAAGTTGTTGAAACGCTTAAAAAATCCTATGTGCAAGCATTTCCAGCTACTTTCCCCGGAACTTTAGATCCGAAAAAACGCGGAAAAGGAACGAATGGAAACGTAGAAACAGGTAAGAAAATATATACAAAAGGATGTGTTTATTGTCATGGCGGAGCTAGAGTTACCTACCTAGATTTAGGTTACGATAAATTGTCGGCTAATTTATTGCTGAAACATTTAGACGATTATACAGATTATAGTTTGTATCAGATAATACGTTGGGGAACTCATCCAAAAGCAGGGCGAGAACAATATATGCCGATGTATACAAACGAAAAAATGAGCGATCAACAAATCGAAGATATCATAGCGTATTTACGCTCCATTTCAACTAAAAAATAAGTATGAATAAATTATTACTCCGTTTTTCTTTACTAGCTTTCACCCTAAGTTCGTATGCACAAGAAGTTTCTCAAACTTTCACTAGCACTCGAATTATTAATGGTCATTCAGTTGAAACACTCAAAAAAAATCACTTAGAATATAGAATCGAACACCGTTTTGGCGACATGTTTCAGGCAGATTGGAAAATTACAGATGGTTTAGGTTTTGATCAAGCATCAGATATTCGTTTTGCTTTAGAATACGGTGTAAGCGATAAATTTATGTTTGGTTTCGGTCGTTCCAAAGGAACTTCAGCTCCTTTTAAATCGTTACTTGATGGTTTTTTGAAATATCGTTTATTAACACAGTCAGATAAAATGCCAATTTCAGTATCTTTAACAGGTGTTTCTACTTACACCTACGCAAAGTCTAACCCAGACATTTATGCATTGAATCATTACGGACGTGCGCAACACCGCTATGCTTATTCAACTCAGTTAAACCTTGCACGAAAGTTTTCTGAAAGAATTTCAATTGCAGTTATGCCAACTTTAATTTATCGAAATTTAGTAGAAACAGATGATGTGAATGCACTTTTTGCATTAGGTTTTGCTGGAACATTCAAATTGTCTAAATCATTTGGACTTACAGTTGAATATTACCAAAATATCAATCAAACAGAATTTAGAAAAGAAAATTACACCAATAGTTTAGCACTCGGTTTAGAATGGAACACAAACGGTCATACGTTTCATTTTAACTTCACTAATTCTGAAGGATTTAACGACACGCAGTTTATTCCTTACACGAAAAGTGATTGGTCGAAAGGTCAATTTAGAATTGGCTTCAGTATTGCCCGTGCTTTTAAAATATAAATTATGAAATCAGTTAAATATTTACTTTTACTTTCAATTCCGTTTGCTTTAGCTTTGTCTAATTGTACAAAAGATAAGGTGCCTGTTGATTTAGTTTCCTTAAACTGCCCCGATACGGTTTCATTTTCCCAAAAAGTTTATCCAATTATTCAAAGTAATTGCTTGAGTTGCCATTCCAATTCTATACAATTAGGAGGTTATAATTTAGAAGGTTATCAAAATTGTAAAAACAATGCGGAAGCAATTTTAGGAGCAATAAAAGAAGATGGGTATCAATTAATGCCACAAGGTGGCCCGAAATTTGCAGATTCTACCATTCAGAAAGTTTTTTGCTGGATTGGTCAGGGAAAACTCGACAACTAAGTAGTTTTGTCAGAGAATTGTCATTTTTATTTGGTTCATTCATTTTTCTTTCTTAATTTCGTTTCAATTAACATTTGAAACTATGAATAAAAACTACTTTTTTGGTGCATTATTAATTGGAGCAATCTCTTTTGTTGGGTTCCAAAAATCAAGCACAGCTGAACTTATAAAGTTCAACAAAAATTATCATTTACTGAATTCTGGAGGTTCAGTTGGCGGTAAAACTGGTGCTCCTGGAGATGCTGCTTGTACTCAATGTCACACAACTGCCGTAACTGGCGCTTCAACAGACAATTCATTAACTATTTTGAATGGAATAACGCCAATTTCAGATTATACTCCTGGTCAAACATACAATGTAGCTGTTGTTTTAAACAACTTTACTGGAGGAGTACAACATGGTTTTGAATGTATGCCTTTAACGTCAGCTAATGCATTAGCTGGAACTGTAACTGCTAGCGCTGCAGGTGGTACTGAAAATGTTTCAGCTTTAGGGAAACAACGTGTTACGCATACAGACGGTTCGCAAACTGCTTGGCAATTTACTTGGACAGCACCTGCTACTAACGTTGGAGTAGTAACTTTTTACTTAGCAACAATAGATGGATTTGCTGGTAAAATTCGTTTGTCGCAGCACACAATTGGTTCAACTGCAAATATTCAAGAACAAGCAAAGCTTTCTGGTTCAGTTGCATTTAATCCTTTTTCTAACTCGATAGTAATGAACTTAGCGAGTTTAAATTCAGATGTTTTAACACTTAATTTAGTAGATATGAATGGAAAATCTGTTCAATTCGAAAATTTAGGAACTGCTTCTGAAGGTGAGAATAACTTTACAATGAGAATCAAAGAGAATGTGAAAGCAGGTGTTTATGTTGCACACATTGCTGTTGGAAACAACTTTATTACGAAACAAATTCAAATTACAAAGTAATAACAAAATATATATTAAGAGGAACCTGCTTTTTTGAGCAGGTTTTTTTAAATAATTACAAATAAATACCATGGTAATTAAAATTATTGTATATTTGTAAAAAAAAAGTAAATGAAATTTGAAATTCACAAGTCTGAAGACAGAGGTTATGCCAATCATGGTTGGTTAAAAGCTTATCATTCTTTTAGTTTTGCTTCTTGGTACAATCCAAAAAAGTTACAGTTTGGTGCACTACGCGTATTGAATGATGATACAGTTGCACCAAAAATGGGTTTTGGAACCCATCCGCACGAAAACATGGAAATTATTACTATTCCACTTTCTGGGGCAATCAAACATGAAGACTCTATGGGTAATAAAGGAATTATTTCCGCAGGTGAAATTCAAGTTATGAGTGCAGGATCTGGGGTTCATCATTCTGAAGTCAACGCAAGTTTAACTGATGAATTGAAATTATTTCAGATTTGGATTTTCCCTAACAAACAAAATGTTGTTCCACGCTATGATCAGCGTAAAATTGACTTATTGTCAACTCCTAACGAATGGGTTCAATTGGTTTCTGACAGCGAAAACGACGATGGAACATGGATTCATCAAAAGGCCTGGATAAAAATGGGTAAATTTGAGCAAGATAAAGAACTGAAGCTTCAAGTAAAAGATTCTAAAAACGGAATTTATTTACTTGTTGTGAACGGACAAATTACAATCAACAACGAAATATTAAATAATAGAGACGCAATAGCTATTTCAGAATTTGAAAACATAATTTTTAAAACAAATACTGAAAGTGAATTGTTGTTTTTAGAAATACCAATGAATTATTAATTACAAACATAAATAAAATGATCGATCAATTAAAATGGCGTTACGCCGCAAAACAGTACGACACGACAAAAAAAATTTCGGATACTGATTTTCACAAATTAGTAGAAGCTGCAAATTTAGCTCCAACATCTTATGGTTTACAACCTTTCCGAGTTTTAAGTATTCAAGATGCTGAAACCCGGACAAAATTGCGCGAAAAATCGTATGGCCAAGCACAAATTACAGATGCCTCTCATTTAATTGTCTTCGTTTCTGAAGATCAAATGACCCCAGAAATGATTGATGCGTATATTGGTAGAATTAGCCAACAACGCAATGTTCCAACAGAAGCTTTGTCTGGTTTTGGAGATTATATCAAAGGTGCTATCGGTTACAAGTCTGAAGAAGATATTAAAACTTGGAACCAACGTCAGGCATATATTTCTCTTGGTTTTCTTCTTGCTCAAGCAGCTTATTTAGAGATAGATTCTACACCAATGGAAGGATTTGAGCCTGCGGCTTATGCGGAAATTTTAGGATTGAAAAACGAAAATGCTGTATTGGTTTGCGCTCTTGGCTACCGTTCAAGCGAAGATTCAACTCAAAGTCATTTAAAAGTGCGTAAAACAACTGAAGAATTTATTCAAATTGTATAATATATTTTTCTAAAAATGAGAAGGCGGTTAATTTTAATCGCCTTTTTTGTTGATTCTTTGTTAATAACAAAAGAAATTCCATCCACTTAAAATGACTACTTTTGGTTTTTCAAATCCATAGGATGGTTCAAGAAGAATTGCAAGAAAAAGTTAGAAGTATTTTTTCCGCTTATCTGGAGCAAAACGGACACCGCAAAACACCAGAACGCTTTGCCATACTCGTAGAAATTTACAATTACATTGGACACTTTGATATAGAATCTTTGTATATCAAAATGAAAAATCAGAAGTACCGAGTTTCTCGCGCTACTTTATACAATACAATTGATTTATTACTTGCTTGCAATCTTGTGCGTAAACATCAATTTGGAAAAAATATAGCTCAATTTGAAAAAGCACACGGTTTTAAACAACACGATCACGTTATTTTAACCGATACAGGCGAATTAATTGAGTTTTGTGACCCACGAGTTCAAAATATTAAAGCTACAATTGAAGAAGTTTTTGGTGTAGAAATACAACATCACACGCTTTATTTTTATGGTGTAAAGAAATCTAAAAAAGCTGAAAAATGAGTATAGATTTCGAAATTGAAAAAAAAGAAGCTGTAACTATTTTTCAGTTGGCAGGTAGACTTATTTCTCTTGAATCTAATCAAGAATTGATTTCTAATGCTGAGAAAAATCTTAGTTCTACCAAGCATTCAATTATCTGTGATTGTTCAAAACTAGAATATTGTAACAGTTCTGGTTTGAATTTATTTGTTCGCTTATTAACTAAAACCAGAGCAGTTGGAGGCGAATGCATACTCGCAGGAATGAATGGTTCTGTTCAAAAATTGTTCGAATTATCAAAATTAAATCAAATATTTACGCTCGTAGCTTCGCAAGAAGAAGCGCTGGCAAGACTCAAACAAAAATAATGAAAGTAGATGTGCTCTTAGGGCTCCAATGGGGAGACGAAGGAAAAGGTAAGATTGTTGACGTACTTACTCCTCAATATGATATTATTGCTCGTTTTCAAGGCGGACCAAACGCTGGTCATACCCTTGAATTTGAAGGTGTAAAACATGTTTTACATACAATTCCATCAGGAATTTTTCATAGTAACGTAATTAATTTAATAGGCAATGGTGTGGTAATAGACCCGGTTGTTTTTCAAAAAGAACTGGAAAAACTTGCTCCTTTTAATATTGACATCAAAAAAAGATTGATTGTTTCTAAAAAAGCACATTTAATATTGCCTTCTCACCGTTTGTTAGATCAAGCTTCAGAATTAGCAAAGGGAAATAAAAAAATTGGTTCAACATTGAAAGGGATTGGCCCAACTTACATGGACAAAACTGGTCGAAATGGTTTGCGAGTTGGCGATATTTTTCTTTCAAACTTTAAAGATAAATATGCTGCGCTAGTTGAAAAACACGAAAATATATTGAAACATTTTGATGGTTTTGAATACAATTTGGCTGAAATGGAAGCTGCTTGGTTTGAAGGAATTGAAATTTTGAGAAATTTACAAGCAGTTGATTCTGAACATTATTTGAATCAAGAAATGAAAGCCGGAAAGAAAGTTTTAGCCGAAGGTGCTCAGGGTACTTTATTGGATATTGACTTTGGAACTTATCCTTACGTAACTTCATCGAACACAGTTACTGCAGGAACTTGTACCGGTTTGGGTGTTGCGCCATCTAAAATTGGAAACGTAATAGGAATCTTTAAAGCTTATTGTACGCGAGTTGGCTCTGGTCCATTTCCAACAGAATTAGACGATGAAGTTGGCGAAAGAATTCGACAAGAGGGTAGAGAGTTTGGTTCAACAACTGGTCGTCCGAGAAGATGCGGCTGGATAGATTTGCCTGCAATGAAATATGCTATTATGATTAATGGTGTTACCGAATTGGCGATGATGAAAGCAGATGTTTTAGATAAATTTGACACTATTCGTGCTTGTACAAAATACAAAGTTGACGGTGTTGAAATGGATTATCTTCCATACGACATTGATACGGTGGAAATTGAACCAATTTACGAAGACATTAAAGGTTGGCAGGAAGATTTGACTAAATTAACTTCATATTCAACTGCTCCTCAAGCATTAAAGGATTACGTAACTTATTTGGAACGACATTTGGAGGTAAAGATTACGACGGTGTCTGTTGGACCAGATCGTACACAAACTTTGGATTCAAAATAATTGAAAATAAAATCGACATATTATTTACGAATTGCGCTTGTTTTGAGCGCAATTTTTGCATTTACTAAAAGTTCCGTAGCTCAAAATGAATGGATAGAATTGCTTCCTGGTTCGGAACGCCTTTCTTACGACGAGCGTTCTGGAATTGAGCGCTTAACAGGTGTTCTTACTTTTAAATATCAAAACAACATTATGTATTGCGATTCTGCACATTTGAAACGCGCTACACGTGAAGTTTGGGCATACGGAAACGTTCAGCTCAATAACAATGATACCTTGAATCTTTTTTGTGATTCAATTTATTACAATGGAAAAACTAAAAAAGCAAAGTTGTGGGGAAATGTACGTGTACGCGATCGCGAATATAAACTTACTGCAGATACAGTGGAATACGATGCGAAATTGAAACGAGCTTCGTATAAAAACGGAGGTAAAATTGAAAATATAGAAACAACGGAAGTTTTAACAAGTAGATACGGTTATTTTCATCCCAACACCGAGGAAAGTTTCTTTAGAGGAAACGTGGTCTATAAAAGTCCAGATTTGACCATGACAACAGATACTTTGCGCTACAATTACCTAGTTCATAGAGTTTTTTTTTACGGGCCAACCAATGTAACAAATAACAACACTAAATTGTATTGCGAAAAAGGGTGGTTTGATGTGAAAACTGAAGAAGGAGTTCTTCAAAGTAACGCTTGGATTGAGCAAAATGAGCGAAAAATTAAAGGAGACAGTTTGTATTATGCTCCTTTGAAAAAAATTGGAATTGCAAAGGGAAATGTACAAATACTGGATAATAAACAAAACGTTGAGCTAAGGGCTGGGTATATTTTTTCAGATGAAAAAGCGGGTTTTGATTTAATGACTGAGCAGCCTTTGGTGTTTTGGAAACGCGAAAAAGATTCTGTTTTTGTTCGAGCAGATACCCTTAAACATTACCGCGATACATTGAATAAAACACTTCGATTAATGGGGAATAAAAACGTGAAAGTGTTTCAAGATTCTGTTCAAGCAATTGCTGATAGTTTAGATTATCTGAAGTTAGGCGGGGAAATGAAACTTTGGGGAAGCCCTCATTTTTGGAGTAAAAATTCGGAATTAACAGGTGATACAGTTTCAGTTTATTTCATTCAAGACTCAATTTTAGATCGGGTTCATCTACGTAATAATGCCTTTGCTGCGAATGAAATAGATTCAGGAAAGTATTACAATCAATTAGCAGGAAAAGAAATTTTAGCATTTTTTAAAGACAAAGAACTTGTTAGAGCAGATGTGCGAACCAATGCTCAAACTTTATTTTTCCCAACTCAAGAAGACGAAACTGATTCTACAATTATTGAAAAAAGGATTGGAATGAATGTATTGGTTGCGCGTGAATTGAAAGTTGTGTTAGACTCTGGTGAAGTGAAAGGAGTTACGTTTATTGCTGAGCCAGAAGGAACATTTTATCCGATAGATCAAATTGAAGAAGATCAAAAGCGCTTAAAAGGTTTCAGTTGGAGCCCCGCTTTGCGACCGAAATCTTGGCGAGAGTTAATTTTGGAATAGTTTTTTAGTTCACAAAAATTGGTTGACTCGAAAGCATGTTATCACGAAAACACGTTATCACGAAAACAAATTGTCAGGAAAACATGAAAACATGTTATCACGAAAACAAGTTATCACTAAAACATGAAAACATACTATCTCGAATTGAATTCGCCACAATAAAACTTTTTGCTTTAAACTGATCTTAGAGTTTTAATTCCCTCCACAAAACTTCTCCATTTTCAATCAATAACTCTTCTAATTGATTTGTAATAGCGTTGAACCGAATTTCGAGGTGGTTAAACGTTCCAACAATTTGTCCTGTTTCATTCATTAAAGCAAAATACCAATTGTCATTTTCCTCAACCTCCGTTAACGATTGAACAGCGAAGTAATTCAATTTATTCAATTGTCCGAGATATATAACTTCCACAAAATCTTCTCCGCCAATTATTTCTTTCGATTTATTCACAACTCCTTTAAACTTGAATTGATTCGTTTGCGGCGTAATTCCCTCATCGTCGGTATTGCTATATTCAACAATTGGCGCCCATTGGTTAAGTTTCAAAGAATGACTTTTTGTTCGAATTTCTTTTTGAAAATCACCTCTGTAAATTGGATGTGTCTCAAAAACAAATTGTGCGTTTTCAATAATTTCAATTGCTGAAAAAACAAAAGGAAAACGCAGTTGACCAACACTATCTATTGTGCTTGACAGATTATTGATAAATACTTCTGCGCTATTGTTGTAAAAAGAATTTGACGTAGAAAATTTAGCAGAAATAACATTTTTCCCTTTTTTATCGATAAACCCCACAAGTTCTTCTGAGCTAACTGCTGCTTTTTCTTCACTGAATGGCAAAGCAAAAGTGTATATAAAATCTATTTTCACATCACCAGATTTATTCAAATAACCATATTTACCGTTTTTCTTTGCACAGTAAAATCCTTCGCTAGGGGCAGAAATGTATTCATACTCGTATGGAAATAGTAAGTTGTTCTTTAAATCAACGAGTCCATATTTTTCATCTTTATTTCTCGAAACAATAAAAGTTGAATTGTCTAATGGAAGAATATTAACGTAACTAATAGAAAGAATTTCTTGAAATGAGTATGAATAAAATCCACTCGAATAAGTTAGTTCGCCTTGTTGACTTTTGTTTTTTTTTACCACTAAATAACCGTTTGAATAGGGGAGAATAGTTTGAAATTTTGCAGCTAACTTTTCTTTCCCCTCCTTTGTTCGAATTCCAATATTACCTGTATTAGATTTAAAAAATTCGAGATTGGAATTTAAATCACAACTTTCTAAAGCTTTTTGTGCAGTAAATGTGAAACATAGAATCAGATGAAATAAAGTGAAAATCGCTTTCATGTCAAATATTACCAGATTCAGACAATAAAATTGCAATAGGTCGTGTTCCTTTAAATTTACTAAATACGATCATCATGAAAACAGTAATCGGAACACTCAAAAACATACCTGCTTGTCCCCAAATACTTCCCCAAAAAATAAGTGCTACGAAAGATGCGAGTGCGCTTAAATTCAATGATTTACCTAATATTTTCGGCTCCAATATATTTCCAATTAAACCAATTAAAAGCCCTAAGGCAAGAAGAAGCCACAACGCAATTGTTGGGTTTCCGAATTGAATTAATGCATAACAAGCCGGAAGAATCGGACTAATTAACGCTCCAATAGTGGGAATGAAATTTAAAACGAAAATGAGTAAGGTCCAGAAAAATGCACCGTCAATTCGGAATAAAATTAAAATCACATAACTCAAAACTGCAGTAATAAGCGCAATAAGCGACTTCATTCCGATATAATTTGTAATCGATTCTTCAATTTGTTCGAACACAATTCTAGAAGCAATAAATTGACTTTTATCTTCGAACAACTGGCTCATTTTTTTCTGAAATGTACGCTCTTCAGAAACAATAAAAAGTAAATACATCAAAATGATAAGCAAGTTGCCAAAAGAGCTTCCAACTACTTTTAAAGTTGATTGAATATTGTTTTTGATAAAATTTTCTACAGTTTCAGAATCTAACTTTAGCTCATCCAAATGAAATTGTTTGAGAATTTTATCAATATTGTCTGTATACGTGCCTGCTTTTAGAATAATGGTTTCCATATTAACCTGAATAACAACTCCAATACCGATTAAAATTCCAATGAATATAATAGAGGTAATTAATGTTAATAACCAAGGTTTTCGCAACTTGTTTCGAAAAACTTTCCGACTTAAATCGAGGCGCACTTTTCGCATTAAAAACCAAATAAGCAGCGAAAAAGCAATCGGAATTAACAAGTCTTTTCCTACTACAAGTAGGCAAATAGAAGCAACAAGTACAAATAAAATTAGACTTGCTTTTATTAGCGCTGATTTTTCGGAAATACTTTCAGAATTCATCGTTCGAAATTAGTTAATTAATTTATCAAGAGTGTTTAAATGTTGTTAAATAATAATCAAAATCAACCATTCAATCATTTGTGCCTTTTTTTTTTAAAGAAATTCAATTTAATATTTTACGTTTGAATACAAATAAC
>JANNWW010000119.1:0-1638 GCA_031409255.1 Crocinitomicaceae bacterium | reverse complement strand
CAATTAGAAAAATTAGGCGCTGAAGTAAGTATTACTATTATCAAAACACAAGGCGATGAAATTCAACACCTTTCTTTCGATAAACTAGAAGGAAAAGGGTTTTTCACGAAGGAAATTGAAGAAGCATTACTCGATAATAAAATTGATTTAGCAGTTCATTCCCACAAGGATTTGGAAACAAATTCGCCTGCAGGATTAATCATTACAGCTGTTTCAGAACGTGAAAACCCGGCAGATGTGTTATTGATTCACCCAAAAGCATTCGATGAAAATACCGATTGGAATTTGAAACAAAACGCAGTAATTGGAACGTCATCAGCTAGAAGAAAAGCGCAAGTAACAGCCTTTCGTCCAGATTTAGAAATTAAAGATTTACGCGGAAATGTTCCAACTCGACTCAATAAATTAGTTGCAGGCGAATACGATGCAATTCTCTTGGCAAAAGCAGGTTTAGATCGTTTGAAACTAGATTTACAAGGCATGTTCGAATATGTGATGGATCCGGAAGAGTTTGTTCCTGCTCCAGCACAAGGAGTTTTGGGTTTGCAAATTCGGGAAAGCGATACTGAATTACACTCATTTATGCAAGCGCTGAACCATACAGATGTTGCTGAAAAAATTAGACTCGAGCGTTTGGTTTTGAATAAAATGCTGGGTGGTTGTCAACTCCCCTTAGGTGTTTATTGTCCGGAAAAAGGAAAACTCATTGTTTCCTATGCGAAAAAATGGGAAGACGGAGCAGAATGGTTTCAGTTTGAAGGAGATCACGACGATGATTTAGCAGAAATTGTGGTAGAAGAGTTACTCGAATTCGAAAACGAAGGTTAAATGGATTTCAAATCGGTATTTATTTCGACTGATTTAGCTGAAAACAATCTGCTTTCTTCTTTTTGTGAAAAGAATACGATAGAATTAGTAGCGAATTCACTTATTCGTTTTGAAGAAATAAACAATCCGCAGAAATCTAAAGCCGAAGTTATTTTTTTTTCTTCACTTCGAAGTTTTCAATTTTTTAAAGATAGTTTAGAGAATAAATTACTTGCTTCTTATGGAAAAGCAACCTTCGATAAGATAATTGAAACAAATCCTGAATTTAAAAATCAATTTAAATTTATTGGTCAAAACACCTCTAATCCAAAAATTATAGCCGAAGAATTTAAAATTTGGCTAGGAAAAAGAAACGTGCTTTTTCCAATCGGAGAAAAAAGTAATCGTTCTATTTCATCAGAAATTCCCGAAAATCAAAAAGAAGAACAGCTAATTTATAGAACGGTAAGTGATTCAAAAATTGTTTCTAGTTCAGATATATATGTATTCACTAGTCCGAGTAATGTTGAAAGTTTTCTTTTAGAAAATAAAATCCGAAAGTCAGCTATTTCTATTGCCTGGGGGAAATCTACATTAAAAAGAATGAAAGATTTGGGTTTTGAGAATGTAAGAGAATTAGAAAAAAGTAGTTTGGAAAGTTTGATTGATTTCTTAAGGAGCTTTGCGTGATTTTTTATTCAAACTAAATTTTACACTTAAATTTCAAATAATTGCCTTTTAACTACGAATAATCAAAACCTACCAACACATAAACGAAAGCTAGAATCTCTTCAAAACTTTCACTTCATATTTGCTTAAAATTTGTGATAT
>JANNWW010000118.1:0-2982 GCA_031409255.1 Crocinitomicaceae bacterium | reverse complement strand
GTCTGGTATTTCTGATTTTGTTGATGATTTGAATGCAGGTGGCTATCGTAAAGAGCAAGCATTGTGGGGGGCATGGGTTTCTTTTACATCTGGCGGTGCAATGGGAAGTCCTTATTTAAAAGGAATTAATTTTAAAAATGTTAAGCTGAAAGTTGCAGGGTTAATTACAAGAAAGAATTTAGTAAACTGGAATAGTTTCGCTAGAATCAAAATGAAAATTAAAACTATTGATAATGATGGCTGGTTAATGGGCAAGTATGAAAATGGAGAATTACAAGTTGTAGGAAATACAAATGTTGTTCAAAAATGGGATTATATAGTGAAAACTGACGGACAAATATTAGTAGGTAGAAAACATTCATGGCTTTCTCAAGGTGAGGATGTTTTAGCAGCTGGTGAAGTCAAATTTAACAATGGTAAATTGGTAGAAATTAGTAATGCATCAGGTCATTATGAACCAAATATTTCTGAAGCATCAAATTTTTTGCGAATTTTCAGAAAAGCTGGAGTTAATGTTAATGATGCAACTTTAACAATATTAAATAAAGGTGGTGCAATTTACAAACAAATTTCACCATCAAATAGTGATCGTCTTACATACTATTAATTAAAATTAGAAATGAAAATAAAATTAGAAGCTAAAACTGTTGAACTTACTGAATTATGGTTTGAATACCTTTTTCCTTATTTAGTTAGATTCTCTATTAGAAATCAATTAAGTATAGAATTGAAAAACAAAGGAATTTTAATTCCTATTGAACTCCAGCCAAAATTTAATGAAATGCTTGAAGAAATATTAATGCAATTACTATCAGAATGTTACAAAGAACCTACTCAAAAAGAAAGAAGTAAAAATTCATCCCGTTACCAAAAAATTGATTTCAAAGGAGTAATTTATGTTTTAAATTATAGAACTGATATTGTAGGGAAAATTGGATATGGTTTGAATTATTTAATAGAAGAAACTAAAAAAAAATAGCTAATATTTGTGATGATTCAGAAACTATTCTAAAAAACTACAAGATGACAATTTATTTGATGTTTGGAAAAATGATATAAGAAGTAGTAATATTGAAGAATTAACTTTATATAAAAACAAAGGGAATCTTAGAAATGATTATATCACAGCTGTAAATGCAATTGCTGATAAAGCAGCTCAATTAAAAGCACTTGGTAAAACCGATTTAGAAATCGCGCAAGAAGTTTTTAACCTAAGACGTCAAACAACGATTGATTTTAAAGGAGCTACGCCTGATGATATGTTAGATATTATTTTTGAATTTAATGACATTAGATATACTCAAACAGGGTTAGGAGATAAATGGGGGCTTTCTTGGAGTGGGGCCATAACTAAAGCAACTAAAAATGGGGTAACGGATTATTCTGCTATAATTTCGGCAGCATCAAGATCAGCGGGAAAAAAAGAAGTTTTAGGTAAACTTTTTTATGAAACAGTTGGGGCTAAAACACTACCTGTTTTAGAAAAATACAGAATGTCAAGCTTAATTAATTAATTATATGGATTATAATTTTAAATTAAAAAAACTTAAAGAAATGATTAACTCCATATCTGAAGAGTTTGTCACTAACAAATTAATTTATAGTTCAGATTGCTGGTTTGGTTTTTCTGAATCTATCAAAATAAGCGATATTGAATTAAATCAAAATCCGAAGTATGATTTTTTTGGATGGAATAATGGTGTTGGTGAAGCAGATCTAATAGAATTAGAAAAAGAAGGGTTTTTAAAAAAAATATCTGAAACAATTGACGAATATGACCCTCTAGAAAAAAGTATTGAATACGAAATAATAAAAGAAGTTGGCAGTGTCGTAATCTAGTTGATTTTTCAAATGCTTCAGTTGCTACCCTAAAAAAACTTCAAGATGACAATTTATTTGATGTTTGGAAAAATGATATAAGAAGTAGTAGTTTAGACGACCTTATTGCATTCAAGAGTAAGGGAAGTCTACGAAGTGATTATGTAAATACAGTTGATGCTATTGCAAACAAGGCAACAGAATTAAAAGCATTGGGCAAAACTGATGCAGAAACTGCTGAAGTGGTTTCAAATCTTAGACGTCAAACTACAATTGATTTTAAAACAGCCACTCCTGACGATATGCTTGATTTGATATTTGAATTTAATGACATTAGGTATACTCAAACGGGATTAGGAGATAAATGGGGGCTAACTTGGCAAGGTGCTCTTAAAAAATATACTACTAACGGTGTTACTGATTATAAAATAATTATTCAAGTATCTTCAACTCCATTAGGCGATAAACAAAGATTGGGAAAGGCATTATATGATTTATTAGGAACTAAGACTCTTCCCGTACTTCAAAAGTATCGTATGACAAGACTTATAAATTAGAATTCATGGTAATTAAACTAAAACAAGCTATAACTAAAGCTTCTGAAGAATTAAATTCAAATCATTTGGTTTATTTTATCCATTTTAACTATGGATGGCCATCGCAATCTTTGAGAATTTCAGATATTGAACTTTTACAAAATGTCGATTATGATTTAAAATTTGAGTTTGGTGCTGGAATTGGCGAGGAAGAATTAGAAACTTTAGTTCAACAGGGTTTTCTAAAAAAAGTATCTGAAACAATTGACGAATATGACCCTCTAGAAAAAAGTATTGAATACGAAATAATAAAAGAAGTTGGCATTGTCGTAATCGGTAGTGTCGTCAAATAGTGGATATTTCAATTTTCACCTCGAAAGCCATTGATTTTTCTACGTTTTATACAATCGAATTTAAGAATTTCAGCTAGGGTATTCTTCCAATAACTAATTTTCAAGTGTTTAAACTAACTCTACATCCATATTTTCGTACTATCCCGAATCGTTCCTTTCGGGACAAGCTGTGTATCAAATTAGTGGATGTTGAAAAATTGTCGAAAATGTGGTTCTGAAAAAGTAGTGAAGAATGGATTGCAATTGAATGGAAATCAAAGATGGATTTGTAAGAA
>JANNWW010000117.1:0-13204 GCA_031409255.1 Crocinitomicaceae bacterium | reverse complement strand
ATCGTTTGGCAATGTTGGACAATGCGAGACAAAAGCTTTGAAACGGTTTTCATGAATTCCCGCTAAATAATAAACCGAATAGCCGCCATAAGATGCGCCAACTGCTCCCAAACGATCATTATCAATTGCTGCCACTTGGGCAACAGTAGAATCTACAGCTACCAAGTAATCTTTCATTGCTTGTCCGCCCCAATCTTTTGAAATTGCATCGTTCCATTCTTGACCAAAACCCGGTAATCCTCTTCTGTTTGGTGCAATAATGATGTAATCTTCTGATGCCATAAGGCGGAAATTCCATCTGTAAGAAAAATATTGTGAAACCATACTTTGCGGTCCGCCTTGGCAATACAACAATGCTGGGTATTTTTTTCGTGGGTCAAAATTTGGCGGATAAATTACCCAAACCAACATTTTTTTACCATCAGTTGTGGTGATCCATTTTTCTTCTACAGTAGGTTCAGCAATTCCGGTTAATTCCTTTTTGTTTACAAAAGTCACTTGATTTACTTTTTTATCTTTCAAATTCATTGACCATAAATCTGTGGGGTGAATCATAGATTGACGCTCCATTAAAACACTGTTTTTTAGAGCAATTGCATGAACAACATCGAAACGGTCGAATGTTAGTTGTGTGATTTTTTTTGTTTTCACCTCAACTGAAAACAATTGCTTACAACCTTTAAATGGTGCAACGAAGTAGATTAAATCTAAACTAGGATGCCACATAAATTCTTCTACTGTTACATCAAAGTTTTCAGTTAGATTTATTTCTTTACGCGATTGTAAGTCCATAATTCGGAGCGAATTTTTATCTGCTTCGAAACCATCTTTTTCCATACTAAGCCATGCTAAGTTTTTTCCTGAGAAATTAATTGCGGGGTTTGAGTCGTAACCCAAATGGGCAGAAGATAGTGTGGTTGTTATTTTGTCGCTTGTACGATAGGCATAAATTTCAGAGTTAGTTGAGGTAGCAAAATTCTTTCCACTTTTCTTTTTTGTAGAATAATAAATTACCTGTGCGTCTTTTGAAAAACAAACACTTTCAATTCCTCCAAATGGCGGAAGCACGGCAGCAAAATTCTCGTTTTCTAAAACATCAGCTTTTTTTACAAATTCATTTGCTGAATTCAATTCATACCAAAATAAATGCGGAACATTTGTGCTTTGCCATTGGTTCCAGTGACGGTACATTAAATCTGTTTCGATTCGTGCCTTCGCAAGAGGTAAATCTGAATATTTATCTAAAACCGTTTCTCTAATTTTAATTGATTCAAGCGTTGCAATTCGTTTTCCATCTGGTGAAAGTAAAACTCCTTCAAGTGCTAAAGTTCCAAAATTGTGAAGTGTTGTTGATGAGTTATTTGTAATGTTAAGTTTTTTTAGAAGCGTATTTTCTCCTTCAGAAATGAGGAAAATTAGTTCGTTGTTAGAAGTGAAAGCTAAATTCCAAGCCCCAGATAGAGTTAATTCTTTAGTGGTTTTTGTTGTAGTTTCGGTGCAAAAAGTTTTTGTTTCCCCGGCGTTTTTAGAAACATCGTATTTGGTTAGTTGGTAAACGATGAATAATTCGTTTGGCGAAACAAGCGTGCCGCTCAAGCGATTGAGGTTCCACATTTTGTTTATATCAAAATTTTGAGCGTTTGATGTTGCAAATAAAAAGCAGGCAACAAAAAGTAAAATCGACTTCATACATTTCAAATTTGAAACGTAAAAGTAGACAAAGTGCTTGAAAATTAAGCTACCTTTTTATGATTCGTTTCAAGACTTGATAAGTTGGAGGAAGAGGCCGGCGATTTTTTTCTTTTTAGGATATAAAATTCAATTACTTTAATGCAACTAAAAGCCAAGGTTGAAGTAAGTAAGAGCAACACCAATGAAGTTTGAATACTTAATTCTTGTAAAACACAATAGGTTAGTGTGTTCAATAATGTGAGAGAAAGTATCATGAAGCGCTGAAATCTGCGTATTCGATCCATAGTAAGTATTTGATAATTAGGTCTAAAATAATAATTTTTAAAATAACTTGTACTTATTTATGGAATTTATTTATTCACAACATCTATAGAGAAATCTTTAAATAATAGAATATATGAAATCAATCACAATCATTGCATGTTTGTTACTAGGAGCAGCAAGCTTTGCGCAAAACACCTTCGGAGACATTATTGGAACTTTTACTGAAAAAAACGGATCAACAATTCCGGATGCGGTAATCTTCACAACACGAGCCGACCAAAAGTATGTAACTAAAACAGATCTAGATGGTCGTTTTCGCTTATCAGCCGTTCCAGCAGGGAAATATACAATTTTCTGTGTAGGAATTATGGACACAACTGAAATGCCTGGTATTGAAGTATTACCTGATGGAATAACAAATTGTGGATTTATCAAAGAATCAGAAATGATTGATGATGTAATAGTAAATGGGAAACCAATCGATATTTACTCTTCACCAGTTGATAAATTAACAGCGAAAGACATAAAGCACATGCCAGGTAAATTTAGTACTGTAGATATGATAACTTCAACAACTTCAGATGTAAAGAATACTTCAGACGGTGATTTAGTTTTCCGTGGAGCCCGAAAAGGCGATGTGATCATGTATATAGATGGCGTAAAAATGACAGAAGTTCAAAACGTTCCAAGTTCATCTATCGGTTATGTGATGGTTTATTCAGGAGCAATTCCCGCTAAATATGGCGACACAAACGGAGGTGTAATTGTGATGGAAACATTGAGTTACTTCGATTTATTACGCGAATGGGAAAATAGATAATTCAAAATCTAATCCCGATAATTGTTAAAAGTATAAAGGGTTCGTTTGAATAAACGAGTCCTTTTTTAATGTGGTTTTATTCCAGTTTTCGCATCACTTTATCGAGTAAAGTTCCTAATTTATCAACTTCCATAATTACGTTTTTCACATCATCTGCAAAACCTTCTGGAAACAAATTGGCCGTATTTTGAAAAAGAATAGTATCGTTGTTTTTATATCCAACCTTGGCTAATTCTGAAACTAAGATTCCGTGTTTTCCATCCGAATTCAAGAAAATTTCTGCGTTTTTCGAAATAACAATGTCTTTGTTTAGCGAAAGAGTAATCAAAATTTGATTGTTCAAAGGGTGAATTGCATTGATTTTCCCGATTTCCATTCCTTTGTAAAAAACGGAAGCATTTGTTTGAACTTCTTTTGCATCATCGGTTAGAATGTGCAGCGATTTATTTGATGTGCAGGAAACAAGAGCTAGAAAGAAGATTGTCAAAAAGGCAAAGCCTGATTTTTTCATTTTATATTTTTTGTAAGTGACTTATAAAAAGTATGCCAGATTTTTTCATTGGTAGTTTAATTTGAATTGTAAACCGATTGAAATTAATTTTTGCTTTTGTATATTATGATTTCATGTTTTCATGTTTTGATGTTTTCGTTATAATATGTTTTCACTAAAACATGTTTTCGTGTTTTCGCTATATTGTGTTTTTGTGTTTTCTCAAAAAACCATTAACAATAAAAAACTTTACTTAAAGATACTTAGTTGAGAAATCACTCTGAAAGTAAGGCCTCCATCGCAAAACTTGCCAACCAATGTTCCCCCATGTAATCACCGTCAAAAATTTGATCCAAAGAAAAATTTAAGTGTGATTCAGCTATCGAATTTAAATGAGAAAAACGCATATCATTTTTCGATAATTTATTCAAACACCATGTTCTACTGAAATTTAAGCCATCTAAATGAACCAATTTGCCATCGGTTCTATCCAAAACTTTGGCCGGATTTAGTTGAAACGACTTCTTGTATATTTCTGGTAAAAACCCTTTCAACCATTTGTGGAAAACATTTTTCTCTAAAACTCGGCGCATCAAATCTATTTCTTCAAATGTTGGTGAAAGAAAATCATAACCGCTCGGTTCGAAGTTTAGCTGTGCTTTTTTGTCCTTGAAATAAAAATCTATCGCTCGGTTTTTTATCGAATTACAGAGCGAATCATTTTTCGAATGAACAGCGTAATCGTAAGCGAAACAAAGTCCAAATGCAGTGTTTGAATGTTCGCCGGAGCGAATAGGATAAGCTAACTTCGGAAGGAAAATCATGTATTTTCGACAGAGAAAAGTACTTAAAGGACGTAAATTATTCGCGCATTCTTGCGCAGTTTTATCTTCCCAAGTGTCTAATTCTTGTTGTAGTTTCAAAATCCATGTCCAACCATACATCCGCTCAAATGAACCATTGTTAATTGTGTTGAAAAATGAAATCTCTGTTTCAATGTTTTCTTTTGTTAAATTGTTTTTCAAGATATTACGAACCGAATCGACGGGTTTTAAATCTGGAAAAATCTTTATCAACTTCACCATTAACCAATGTCCGTGAACAGAAGAATGCCAATCAAAACAACCATAAAAAGCAGGGTGCAGCTCATTTGGCGAACGTAAATCTGTCTCTGAATTAAGAACTTGACCTAATTTATTTGGATATTCTTTTTGCGCACATTTGAGAGGAAGTGAAATCATTTTTTCAGCCAGTTCTTTACTTATTTTTAGTTGTGAAAAAACAGGTTTTATGATAAAAAATATAAAAATTAAGACAGTATATTTCATAAGTAATGATCTTTTAAAAATTCACGTGCGTGAATGTGTAACTTTACACAAAAATAGCTGAACTTGGATTTCGAAACACATATTCGTAAAATTATTCACGTTGATATGGATGCGTTTTTTGCTTCTGTTGAACAGTTGGATAATCCAGATTTACGGGGAAAACCTATTGCAGTTGGAGGTTCAAGTCAGCGGGGAGTTGTCGCGGCGGCTAGTTACGAAGCGAGAAAATACGGTGTGCGTTCAGCTATGTCTAGCATGCTTGCCGCACGTGCCTGTCCGAATTTAATTTTTGTAAATCCGCGTTTTGATCGCTATTCTGAAGTTTCTAAACAAGTACGTGAAATTTTTTATGAATTCACAGATTTGGTTGAACCGCTCTCACTTGATGAAGCTTTTTTAGATGTTACAGAGAATAAATTATCGTTCCCATCTGCTACGTTAATTGCCTCAGAAATACGCAGAAGAATTATGTTGCGCATCGGAATTACTGCATCAGCAGGAATTTCTATAAATAAATTTACTGCAAAAGTTGCAACTGAGATCAATAAACCGAACGGACAATTAACCGTTTCGCCCGATGAGGTAGTGGATTTTCTAGAAAAACTGCCCATCAATAAATTCTTTGGAGTAGGGAAGGTTACTGTAGATAAAATGCTTCGAATAGGAATTTTTAATGGAAAAGATTTAAAAAATCAAACGCTCGATTCGTTATGTTATAATTTCGGGAAACAAGGTCAGTTTTATTACAATATAGTTCGCGGAATTCAACATTCTGGAGTGAAATCTGAACGCGAACGCAAATCAATTGCTGCTGAACGAACTTTTAATTCAGATATAATTTCCAGTTCACGGATTCTTGAAAAATTGGTTCCGTTAGCTGAATCAATTGAAAAACGTTTAAAAAGTGCAAATTCATTTGGCAAAACAATTACGTTGAAAGTAAAGTACAACGATTTTCAAATGCAAACTAGAAGTAAAACTGTTCCTTACTCATTTCAGACTAAAAACGCGTTTTTTTCTTATTTGGAGGAGCTAACGGATGGAATCGATTTAGAGAAACCAATTCGTTTATTGGGTATTTCTGTAACGAATTTAACTCAAAAAGAAGTCGAAATTACTGTTCCGCAATTGACCTTGAATTTTTGAATCTATTTTATTTAAAGATAAGCAGTGAAATTGTTTGGTTTTTACTTGTGAATTAAAACTAGGTTGTCTATCTTTGCACCCCCAAATTAGGGATATTGTTTTATTTTAAATCGTAAAAGTAGTGGATACTTTAAGTTACAGAACCGTATCTGCCAATAAGGAAACTGCAAATAAAAAGTGGTTATTGGTAGACGCTGAAGGCCAAACTGTTGGTCGTTTAGCAAGCAAGGTTGCGAACTTGGCACGTGGAAAACACAAGCCAAACTTCACACCTCATGCTGACTGTGGAGATAACGTGATCGTTATCAATGCAGCAAAAGTTTCGTTCTCAGGCACAAAGCTTGTGGACAAAAAATATGTGCGTTACACTGGTTATCCAGGTGGGCAAAAGTCATTGACTGCACAAGAATTAATGGAGCGTAGTCCAGAGCGTGTAATTGAAAAAGCGATCAAAGGAATGTTGCCGAAAAACAAATTGGGTAGCAAGTTATACACAAACATTAAAGTGTATGCTGGAGCAACTCATAAGCAAGAGGCGCAAACTCCAGAGGTAGTTAATTTTGATGCTCTTAAATAATTGATATGGAAATCGTAAACGCATTAGGAAGAAGAAAAACATCTGTTGCACGTGTATACTTGTTAAAAGGTACAGGTAAAGTAACAGTTAATAAACGTGATTACAAGGAGTTTTTTCCAGTAGCAATTTTGCAAGGGAAAGTAGTTCAGCCTTTTAACTTAACTGAAACTTTAGGTCAATTCGACGTCAAAGTGAATGTTGCAGGTGGTGGTGTAAATGGTCAGGCAGAAGCAATTCGTTTGGGTATTTCTCGTGCCTTAGTTGAAGTTTCTGCTGATTACAAACCGTTGTTGAAGGTTGAAGGTTTAATGACACGTGACCCAAGAATGGTGGAACGTAAAAAACCAGGTCAACCGAAAGCTCGTAAAAAATTCCAGTTCTCGAAACGTTAATACAAGAGTTTATTTCCTTTTGGAAATACAAATCACATTAGTGGTTGTTTAGTATCCAAGCGCGATGCACTGTTTCATTTTTTGGAATCCCTTCGCTAGCTGATTACTAAGGAACGTAAACAATTTAAAAAAAGAAAAAATGTCAAAAATTAGTTTTGAAAGTTTATTAGAAGCAGGTGCTCATTTTGGGCACATGAAAAGAAAATGGAACCCGGCAATGGCGCCGTATATCTTTGATGAGAAAAAAGGTATCCACATTATCGATTTAAATAAAACAATCGCTCATCTTGATCAAGCGTGCGCTGCAATGAAACAAATTGCAAAATCGGGTAAAAAAATTCTTTTCGTTGCAACCAAAAAACAAGCAAAAGAAATTGTCTCTGAAAGAGTAGCGGCTATCAATATGCCGTTTGTAACTGAGCGTTGGACAGGTGGAATGTTAACTAACTTCCAAACTACACGCAAGTCAATCCGTAAAATGACTTCAATCGATAAGATGAAGACAGACGGAACTTGGGAGACTTTAAACAAACGTGAGCGTTTATTTAAAACTCGTCAACGTGAGAAATTAGAGAAAAACTTTGGTTCAATTGCAGATATGACTCGTCAACCAGCTGCAATCTTTATCGTAGATATCTTAAAAGAACACATCGCTTTAGCTGAAGCAAAACGTTTAAACGTTCCAACTTTCGCTATCGTTGATACAAACTCTGATCCACGTTTAGTTGATTTCCCAATTCCTGCAAATGATGATGCAACAAAATCTATTGGTTTAATTTTAGATGCTGTTTGTGATGCAATCAAAGAAGGTTTAGAAGACCGTAAAACAACTAGCGGAAAAGATAAAGAGGAAACTTCTGAAGAAGTGAAAGCGGAAGAAACGAACGAAAAATAATTCATTCAAAAAATAAAAGATATGGCAATTACTGCTGCAGATGTAAACAAATTGCGCCAACAAACTGGTGCAGGAATGATGGACTGTAAAAACGCGTTAGTTGAGTCTAATGGAGATTTTGAAACAGCTGTCGATATTTTACGCAAAAAAGGACAAAAAATTGCTGCTAAACGCGGCGATAATGACGCGAAAGAAGGATTGGTTTTCGCACAAACAACATCCGACAATAAAACTGGAATTGTTTTGGCTCTGAATTGTGAAACAGATTTCGTTGCAAAAAACGAATCCTACCACAATTTTGTTCAATCATTAATGAACATAGCTATTACAAACTTACCAGCTACTACAGAAGAACTGAAAGCTTTGAAATACGACGACAAATTAACTGTCGAAGAGAAAATCATTGAACAAGTTGGTGTTGTTGGTGAAAAATTAGACCTATCTGGTTACGTAGTTATTAACGGAGACGCAGTTGTTGCTTACAATCACCCTGGAAATCAATTGGCTACTTTAGTTGCTTTGAATAAAGGTGGAGATTCTAGCGTAGAAGCTGGTCGTCAAGTTGCAATGCAAGTTGCAGCAATGAATCCGATTGCTTTGAACAAAGAAGGTGTTGATGCACGTACAATTGAACGTGAAATTGAAGTTGGTAAAGATTTGGCTATCCAAGAAGGAAAACCTGTTGAAATGGCTGAGAAAATTGCTCAAGGTCGTTTGGCTAAATTCTTCAAAGAAAACACTTTATTGTCGCAAGAATTCGTTCGCGATAACAAATTAACAATCGAAGAATTCCTAACTTCAACTGAATCAGGATTAACTGTAACAGATTTCAAACGTTTAGCATTAAGCTAATATTGAAAATATATTTTTAAAATCCCGTTGTTCATAGAACAACGGGATTTTTTTTAACTAGAATTTAACGTTTGGTACATTCTTTGCTTAATTTTACAAAATAAATATTATTGAACATGAAAAAAACACTTACTATTGCTACAATTACACTTCTATCATTTGCTTCAAAAGCTCAGTTAGGTCAAGTGCCAAATCCAGGATTCGAAAACTGGACAACAACAAATGTGTATGATTATACAACCACCTGGGGATCATCTAACGAAGCCGAATGGCAAGGAACTCCAACTGTTTTAAAATCTACAGATGCTTTTTTAGGAACTTATTCTGCTGAACTAACTAAACTAACAGTTAATACGAATGATGCTTTTGGCTATGTTTATTTAGGAGGTTTAAGCGGAGGACCAACTCCCGATTTTAGTTACACACCCAATTTTGACACCTTAAAGTTTAATTACAAAGCCAATATTACTGGCGGGGATGTATATGTTGTTTTAGTTCGTTCTTTGTTCAATACAGAATCTGCTCCAGAAATTATTCAAGCAAATGTTGTTACGCAATCTTCCTGGACAGAAGCCGTTGTAACAATTCCTCCTGGGGTGCAAGATGAAATGTTCTTAGGAATTGTAATGGGTGATCCGTTCAACAGTAATTTCCCTGTTGATGGATCTTGGGTGAAAATAGATAATATTCGTCTTTTTGATGGAGCTACAGCGGTATCTGCTTTGCCAGATTTTAGTCTAGAAAACTGGTCAACTTTAACAAATGAAGGCCCAGACAGCTGGAATAGTTTAAATGTTCTACAAAATATATTGGTTTCACCATCAGTAACTAAAACTACAGATATACATTCAGGTAGTTTTGCAGTTAGAATGGAAAATAAAGTGAGTGCAATTAGTGGCGACACAACAATTGCACTTTTAAGTCTTGCTCCTCTTGATGGTTCAAGTGCTTCAATTCCATACGCAGCAGCAACTCCTTCAACTTTTTCAGGATGGTATAAATACACAAACACACAAGCAGACACTGCATCTATTCAAGTTTTATTTTACCAAGGTGCTACTGTAGTATGTTATCATTTAGAATTGTTGACTTCGGCAGCTGCATACACTCAATTTAGTTCGCCTTTAACTTTCTTAGGAACACCAGATTCTATTCAAATACTAGTTACTGCTGGATTGAAAGCGAGTTCAGTTTTGTTTTTAGATGATCTTGCATTTACTGGAGGTGGAGTTGGTGTAGATGAAATGGTGAAAATGAATATTTCATTGTATCCAAATCCTGCAAATAATGAAGTTTCAATTTTTACGGAAGGTGTTTTTGACTTCAGTATTTACACTACACAAGGACAAATTGTTGCAAGTCAAACGAACAACAATTCCTTGCAAAAGATTTCCCTTTTGAATATTCAAGCTGGAACTTACTTCGTTAAAATCGCAAATGACAAAACAACTACAATTCAAAAATTGATTGTTGAATAAAAAAATCGTTCCTATTAGGAAACAAACTAACTTTGTCCCATTGATTATTCAGTGGGACTTTTTTTATGCGAATCCTTTTTATTTTTCTTTTCTTGAATTCAAGTTTATCGGCTAAAGAGTTCATATTCCCTTTGGGAAATAATTTCGTTGTAAAAAAGCAAGAAAAAAATTATGATTTAATTTTCTTGCAAACGAACAAAGTGCTTTTGAGTTTTGATTCATTGATTTCATCAAATAAAGAGGTGTTTCAATTTTATGATAATCAGATTAGTTGGACGGTTTATTTAGACAAAAGAAGAAGCAACGAAACATGTGTGGTTGCAAAAAACACGAAGTTAGGTTTTCAAACCTTCCATTTGTATTCAATAAATCCATTGATTTTTCAGTCTTGGTTCGAAATGCATCAAATTGGTGAAAATGTTCAGATCAAAAACTATTCAACTAATTCTTCCATCGAAGACGAATTCGAAAATGCCCACATTTATCAAGAAATTAAAACCAATACTGAGAATTTATTTTTTTGTAGAAGTTCAGACTTTTCATTCAACTTCATTTACGATTGCAATCAACGAAAATCCTTTTCTGTTCCCGTAATCGACGGGATTTATAAACTTGAAAATCAAACTTTTACTTTTTTTGCACATTCTTTCACTAAAACCTATCTGTTTTCATCAGCATTTAAACTTATTCAAACCAGATCTGCCTCTTCAAATATTGACTACTTTGTTTGGAACAATTTAATTTTCGCTCATTCTCTATTAAACAAGTCTTCGTCTTTTTATCAAACTGAAAACGACAATTGGAGTAATTGGACAGATTCTAGTTTTTTTGACCAAAAAATCGCCACTTTTTATTACAAAGATTCAATAGAATTCAAAAGTTATTTGGGAGAGCAAATCAAGGTAAAATTAGATAGTGAAAAATATACCACTTTCATTGAAAACGAAAAATTATTCCTTGTTTGGAACAATCATTCAGAAATGTTGGTTATTAATTCTTCCGGTACAATTTTTAACTACAAATTCAAAAGGAAAGAGAGCTTAAAAACAGAAAACAATCAGTTTTATATTCTAAAAAAGAAAGATAAAACAAAATTTTTGACATTTAAAGATACGGGTTTAATTTTTGAACCAATTTTCAAATGAGACTTTTTTCAGCATTGATTTTCAAAAAATCACACTATATTTGCCAAACTTCACGCATTATTATATGAAATACAAACGCATTCTTCTCAAACTCAGTGGCGAATCATTGATGGGAGACAAGCAATTCGGAATCGATAACCAAAGATTAAGCGAATATGCTGCTCAAATTAAAGAAATTCACGATCTAGGAGTGGAAGTTGCTATTGTTATTGGTGGAGGAAATATTTTCCGCGGAGTTCAGGCGGAAGAAGGCGGAATGGATCGAACTCACGGAGATTACATGGGAATGCTCGCTACAATGATTAATTCAATGGCACTTCAAGCTGCTCTAGAATCTCAAGGAGTTCAAACTCGACTGCAATCTGCAATTGAAATGAAAGAAATTTCTGAACCTTTTGTTCGTAGAATTGCAGTTCGCCATTTAGAAAAAGGTAGAATCGTTATTTTTGGATCAGGAACAGGAAACCCATATTTCACTACTGATTCTGCTGCTTCTTTGCGCGCAATTGAAATAAATGCAGATGTTATTTTAAAAGGTACACGTGTAGATGGTATTTATACAGCAGACCCAGAAAAAGATCCAACAGCAACTAAATTTGATGTAATTTCTTTTGATGATGTCTATGGGCGTGGTTTAAAAGTAATGGACATGACTGCTTTTACACTTTGTAAAGAAAACGACTTACCCATTATTGTGTTCGATATGGATACAGATGGAAATTTGAAACGCTTACTTGAAGGCCAGCAAGTAGGAACTATTGTTAGAAATTAATTTTTTTTGATACCTGAATTATGACCGAAGAATTGCAAATGATTTACGAAGAGCTAAAATCGACTAACGCGAATGCTTTAACACATTTAGAAAGTGAATTATTAAAAGTGAGAGCTGGAAAAGCAACACCAGGAATGCTTTCAGGAGTTTTGGTTGATTATTATGGTTCAATGACAGCTATACAACAAGTTGGAAACATAAGTACAATGGATGCACGAACACTTCAAGTTCAAGCTTTCGAAAAAAGTATGCTAAATGAAATTGCAAAAGGAATTATGAACGCTAACCTTGGGTTGAACCCACAGAATAATGGCGATGTTCTAATCATTCAAATTCCGCTTCTAACCGAAGAGCGCCGCCGCGATTTAGTTAAAAAAGCAAAAGCCGAAGCCGAGCACGCAAAAGTGGGCGTTCGAAATAACCGCAAAGATGCTTTAGATATGTTGAAAATGCTCAAAATAGACGGGCTTTCTGAAGACATGCAAAAAGACGGTGAAAATGAAGTACAAAAAGTAACCGATTCTTATATTAAAAAAATTGATGAATTAGTTGACTTGAAAGAAAAAGACATCATGACTATCTAATGTTTAAACGTGCAGTTTTATTCAGTTCATTAATTTTAGCTCTGAGTGCTTGCTCGAAGCAAAAGTTTGTTCACAAAAGATTTGTTGGAACTTGGAAATTCATTAAGCAAATAGATAACGACGGAAGCGAAATTTTAAAAACGGACACCTATTTTTTTGAAGAAGGTATTTCTTCTAATTCTAATTTACTTCATGTGTTCGGGTCAGATACGCTCGAATTGTTATATTTGGTTAACAAAAAAGGAACTGAAGTTAAATTCTTTGACGCAAATACAAATGCAATCATCGAAAATTGGCGCATAGACTATCAAACGAAAGATTTATTGGTATTGAAAACAGGCTATGCAATTTGTATTTATGAGCGTCAATAAACCCGGAGTAGTTCGTCTGTAGCTGCATAATACAAATAACCTTCAATTTTAAAATAGTCCATTTGCTTTAACATTGAAACATAATCTAAAATTTGTTTTTTGTGTTTCTCTATAACTTCACCCGTTTTAAAATCAACAACAGAGCAGTTTTCTTGGTGAACTATTAACTTATCAGGTCGTAATCTTTTCAGTTCATCTACAATAAGTGTGCGTTCATTCAATTCTGTTCCATTTTGAAGTAATAACTGTAAATCTTTGTTTGAATACGCCGATTGAATCCATTTAAGAAGTTGAATTTCAGTTTCTTTTGTAATCAACCCTTCTGTTTTCCATATTTTCAATTGATTTTCAGTATCTAAAATAGTTTTCGCGTTTTCCATTAATTGATGAAACAAAAC
>JANNWW010000116.1:0-1876 GCA_031409255.1 Crocinitomicaceae bacterium | reverse complement strand
TTCGTGACTAACCTTGGGAATTGGACTTTTTGGATAACTAAGAATCATCCTCTAAGATACTGATTTTCAAGGTTTTAAACAAATTTAATCGAACTTAATTTACTGACTATTAGATGTTTATATTTTTGTCATGTAGTTAGTTAAATTTTTTTCGTAACCCAATGAAATATTATTTCTTGATAAACTTAAATTTGAATTGAAACTTAATTGCTGAGAAAATAAATTTATATTCAACGATAAGACTAAAAAAAACATAAGAAATTTAATGTCTGTTTTCATTTTTATTTTATTTTATAATTTAATCCAAAATTTATTACAGGTTCTAAACCTACCATTAAAGGGTCATAATTTTTTTGTATGTCGTATTCAAATTGATTTCGTGTATAAAACTGAAGTGAGAAACCAAAATTTGTTGAAAGCTTTTTATTAATTTTAAATTGAAATAAAGTCGAATAACCAAGTATTATGTTAAAAGTTAGTTTATTTGTTGTAAACAAAAAAGTTTGAGGAGGTGTATAATCATTTGTAATTGCACGATACAGGTAATGCTTATAAAAAATAGTTGAAATATAAGCAGAGGGGATAATTGAAAAATGTTTATTAAAATCAAAACTATAATTACCTTCCAGTTTTAAGAATGCTCCAACATTTGATGTTTTTATTAAACTACTATTGTATGGAGTGTAAACATTTCCAAAAAAATCTTTAGTTTTATTATCAAAAATTCTTTTACCAAATTGACCAAAAGCAACATAAGTACCTATACCAAAACCATTTTTGTTTATTTTTTTAATCCCAACTTCTGTAAATGTTCTGGAAGCCCAAAACGACTGGCTTATACTTATAAATTTTGAATTTTGAGCAAAACATAAATTAGTTGAAAATAGTATAAAAATTATAGCTTTAACTAAATTTTCTTTTATGAAAAAAAGTAAAACATAATTTAGTTTTGTTAATTTACTCATTTTAAAACTAATCATAAAAAAGAGTAACCCTAAATGCACATTCAGCAGTGGATCTAGAACAACAATACTTGCCAAATACCCACCAAGGCCTCCCAGGAATATGACCCCAACAGTACTCTATACATGCGCCTGTTGGACTATAAAAATAACTTGCGATTTCAGGATCACATAGTAACCTTGGCTCAGGATCACCACACTTTTGTACATAAATTTGAAAAACATATGTTCCTTCTTGAAAATCATTTCCATTCTCATCAGTTCCATCCCACCTAATATCACCTTGATATAATGATCCACAATCATTAAACCAAATTTCTCTAATAATTTCACCCCACCTATTCCAAACTCTAATCATTATTTTTTCTGCTCGATAAATACCTTGAGTAGTTCCAACTGGTGGGAAGTAATTTTGACCTGTTGCATCAACATAACTCGCAATTATAAACATGTTTGAATGCAATGGATTTGAACTATTCATTTCTATTGCATTAGATGCGCTCAATTGAACTGTATATTCTGTTGTTGGAAATGCTAAAGGTGATTGAATGTAATTATAAGTTGCACTATGGGAAAAACAATCAGGTAAAGATACATTTACAGTATAAGTTTGAGATAAACCGGAAACAATTATCTCCGAACTATTAGATCCATTACTCCACTGGATTTCCAAACTATTTAAAAAACTATTTTGTTGTTCTTGAGAATATTCATTCCATTTATTGCAACCATCTTGAAAATCAATGTTTAATTTTAATTTTGTTTGACAACAGTTTGGAGTTCCTCACTTTACCGGAGTCAAAGTTAAGCTATAAAAAATAAAGCTTAATTTTAATTTTAAAAAAATGACAAAAGAGAGAAAAAAATACGACAAAGAGTATAAACTCAAAGTGGTAGAAATCAGTATTCAAAGA